>JANWWB010000374.1 GCA_025056515.1 Anaerolineales bacterium | reverse complement strand
ATAAGGCTGACTCGGATGCTGTCAATCGAGACCTCTATCATAGAGTCCATAGCACGAATCCTTTCGTATTAACCAATCATACCATTCTAGCATATGAGCCGAACTCCAGGACAAAGAGGAGGCGGCAACGTTCTGTGCGAGGCAGAGCATGGGTCAAGCGTACAATCCAGAAACCCCGCAGCGAGGACAGACGGTGGTCCTAGAGTGATTCTAATACATCGAGCAAGTCCGCCAAGACATCAAAACCACCTTGCCAAAAAGCCTCCGACCGGATATCGATGCCTGCAGCAGCGCAAATGGCTTCAGGGGATTTCGAACCGCCGGCCGCCAGGATGTCCATGTAGCGCGGTTTGAATGACTCGCCCTCGGCTTTGAATTGCCGGTAAAGCGACAGGACAAGCAATTGCCCAAAAGCATAAGCATAAACATAGAAGGGCGTATGATATATATGTGGGATGGAGACCCACTCCCACTTGAATTCCTCGCTCACTTCGACCGAATCGCCGAATTGCTCTCGCAGATTGTCAAGATAAGCAGCAGCCAGGTCATCCACCGAAGCGTTGTTCTGAATCATCTCATGCGCCTGCTTTTCAAAAAGGGCGAAGAAAGATTGACGCATGATGGTCGCATAAGCATCATCCATCTGACGGAAGAGCAGGTCGCGTCGCACCGCTTCATCATCCTCGTCGGCGAGCAACTTGTCGATCAGCATCATCTCACCGAAGGTCGAGGCGGTCTCGGCCATCGGCAACGAGGCGTGGAACGTGAAGACGGTATGATGAGAGGCCATCATAGCGTGGATGGCGTGGCCAAGTTCATGGGCCATGGTGGCGACATCTTCAGCGCGACCTTGGTAATTCAGCTTGACCCAGGGCGTCATCTCTGGCGTGACGCTGGCGCAGAATGCGCCGCTTTGTTTGCCTTTACGTACTTCACTATCGATGTGATTGTCATCAAAGACGCGTCGCGCCAGCTCGCCAAAGCGAGGGTGAAAGGAAGAAAAAGACTCGAGCACCATTTCAGCAGCCTGGCCGAACTCGTATTGCTTGTCGGATTTGACGACTGGGGCATAAATATCATAGCGGCGCAGGCGTTCCATGCCCAACAGACGCGCTTTGAGTTGGAAGAAGCGCTGGAAGAGAGGCGCATTTTTGCGGGCAACTTGGAGCAGGGTTTCAACGGCTTCGTCAGGAACATCATTCCCTAGGTTGCGCGCAGCGATAGGGCTGGCAAAGCGGCGCAGGGTCAGGTTTTCGTTACGCCAGTCTCGCACTAAGGTTTGATACATCTGACCGAGGATGTTACCATCTTCGCCATAGACACGGTATAGTTCTTGATAGGCGCGAGCGCGCAGCTCGGGATCAGGACGGCGGACGAGAGACATCAGTTCGCCGCGCGTCATTTCTTTGACCACACCGTCGACCTCGACTTTGAAGGTGTACCGGTTGGTGATGGAATCGTAGAGCGTAATCAAGGAATCGCGACCGGTGACATTCTTGAGATTGATGATTTTCTCTTCGGGTTCACTAAGCGTATGAGGCTTGAATTTGCGCATCATCTCCAGGTAATACCGATAATCGCCCGAGGCCTCCAGCAAACGCGCGGCATTGACGTCATCGAGGTCTTTCCACCACAAAGTGAAGAAGAGAGTGCGGTTTTCCATTTCAGCCATGAATTGCTGAATACGCCCCAAAAGCGCTTGGATGCGCTGATCTTGGGTATTGGCGGCAAAGGCCAGCCCAGCATACGAGTACATCTTGTTCGCCAAGCGGGTGGCTTCTTCTAGATCGTGTAAAAGATCAAGGAATACCGTGGTCGAAATTTCGGGAGTGAGCTCTGAGCGCCGCTGCTCAAAAGCCGCAACCTGAGCATCGAGTTGATAAAAGGCGGATTCCAGCTCAGGACTATCAGGAGAAGGAAAGAGATCGGCAAGAGACCAGGCAGAGAGTTGGTAAGACATAGCGACTCCGAAAAAGAGTGAAAAATGTCGATGTTGCCTGAACGAGAACAAATCCTCGAACTTTAGATAGCTCCACTTTGTTCGGTTCTACGCTGAGAAAAGGCCAAGGATGAGCGTCCTGGCTTATCTCGGTTATGCAATCCAGGCAGGATAGCCACAAGTTGAGAGTGTGGCAGCGGACAACTCACCACGCTCCCTCCAGCATTCCACCTAAAGGCCTCTTCAAAAGCGCACCTGGGCAAGAGGGAGGATAGGCAAGAAGCCGTCTGGGTGCAAAGATTGTAACGCAAGAGAGACGAGAGGAAAAGAGGAATATTTTCTGTATCAACAGGGATGGGTTCGCAAGATTCTGGCCAGGTGTGATGGGCATAAGCTTTGCAGCACATCTGCTTCATCTCAAGCCACACTCACCGCGCGGCGCCCATGGTTCGGGCAGGGAAAAGAGCAGCAGCAAACCCGTCAGGATGCATCTCTGACCGGAACAGCTTGTAAGCGGATGTTGGTTGCTTCGACCGGAAGGGTCAATTCCGTTGGAATCTGCGGCGAACGCCAGGGACGCCAAGCCTGCGCCACGCTGCGAAACAGACGACCATCCCAAGCGGGATCTACCTCCCAATAATCCAGCTCAGGCAGAGGAGGATGGAGAAAGACTCGCTTTTCTCCGGGTAGATAGTCATAGGTCAGAGAGGGAGACTCCCCTGACGCATACATCGCTCGAGAAGCATAGAGAGCAAAGGGACGAACGCCCGCCTCGACCAAGCGGCGACGCGTCGTGTGAACGGCGCGCCAAGAGGCATCTCCGGCCAGGAAGCGTCGCCCATGTCGGGCAGCAACCAGCGGGAACGTCCCAGAACCGCAAAAGAAGTCAGCCACCCAACCGCCGGGAGAAGAAGAAGCCAATAGGATGCGTTCGAGAAGCGCTTCGGGTTTCTGAGTCGGGTAACCGGTACGCTCCCGATGAAGACGCGCAACGACCGGAAAATACCACCAATCCTCAGGGACTTTACCACGCGCCAGATCGGGGACTTTGCCGAAGCCGGCGCGCGGCGAGGAGGCAAACGTCTTGATTGTGCTGGGATCATAAGCCTGACGGACAGCATCGGTGTTGAAAAGATAATCGGGACCTTTGGTATACATCAAGATAGTATCGTGTTTGCGATTGAAGGCACGGCGAATCGCCGAGGGTCCGTGGTAGACCCAGATAATCTCGTTGACAAAATTCTTTCGCCCGAAAATTTCATCCAACAAGATGCGGGCATAAGAATTGGCATGCCAATCGAGGTGCAGGTAGAGCGTCCCATGCGGAGCGAGCAAGCGATGCATCAGGATAAGACGAGGATAGAGAAATTCGAGATAAGCGTCCAGGCTATCCCAATGGTCAGCATAGCCCTCCGCCAATTGCCATTCAGCCGGCCGGCGCGAGTCTTCACCCCGTCCAATGCGAGCGGCATATTGCCGATTGGTGAAGAAAGGAGGATCGGCGTAGATGAGGTCAAGGCGACCTTCAAACTGCTCAAGAAGCGCTGCCATAATCGATAAATTATCCCCCAGATAGAGAGCGCTTTCCGGCTGGGCTTCGGGATAGCCGATGCCTTGTGGATAAATCACCGCTTGGAGGGTCAGTTCAGTCGGTTGTTGTAGCTTGGGGAGCGCCTTGGTAGACCAGACCAGAGAGGGCATGTCTGTATCAGTAATGGATATCGATCAACGTACCGAAACCGCGCTTATCCAAGCTACGGCGGTCAATCTCTTCAAAAGGAGCGACCGGACGGCTCCAACGGAACAACCATTTGGCATCCTCATTCGTCAGATTGACGCAACCGTGGCTCATCGTCATACCAAAGTTATCGTGCCAATAGGTTCCATGCAAAGCATGCCCTTTATCGGTGAAGAAGCAACACCACGGCACTCCGGCCAGGACATTTTCGTCATCGCTGGCCGCCAAGTCGGCAGCGTTCATACGACGAGAGGGATGCTTGGATTGAATATGAAAGCGACCAGTAGGCGTATCATAGACATAACGTAGACCACTGGAAATCTTCGCTCGGTAGACTTCCGTGTTCCCTTCATAACAAACCAGTTCTTGCCTGCGCAGATTGATGTCTATCCATTTATTCGTCGTCTCAGGGGAGATAGGCGTCATCTCTTCAGGCGCAATCGGACGTATATGCGTGGCGGGAACATAATAGTACAGTGTCTTATCCGCCTCGTCTAAAATCTGATACCAGGGTTGTCCATCGGGACCGGCCTCGACTGCATTAATCCAATGAATAGTGCTGTAATAGAGGCGGAACCAAAACGGCCGCCAACCTTCACCGGCCTTGTAGGTGTAAGGCTGAACATAGGGGACGGTGACTTCCCCGAGTAGACGCGTCTCAGGGACTTGGGTCAGGGGGGTGTTGTATGCAGGGCGAATGCGCTGCAAGCGAGCCCTGTGCATGTATCCGCCAAAGACGCGATACCAGATCGGATTATAGTCCGGCGTACCCGAGTTCACTACCTCATAGATTGGCAGAATGGTGTCGCGTGGCCAAGAAGTGATAATCTCACTTTGGTCATTTGGCTCTTTATAGACGCTCACCCAGTGGGTAGCTACACGCACGAATTCAGTTGCTTCAAAGGCGCTGCTTTCGGGCAAAAAGGGTGAAAAGGCCAGGCCGGCAAGGGCCAGTCCACTTAATTTGAGAAAATCGCGTCGCGAAATCCTGCTCATCGCTCTGAATTTTACCAGACAACTCAGCAGAAACACCAATCCTTCTTTCCAAGATATGGATACAAAGACCGCCTGCTAGGTAGCCGGCAGGCGGTCAAAGAAATGGTTTACAGGTAGAACTAGTTTTCTAGCACTAACATTCCCTTTAATAGCTCTTCGAGTGCCATGGTGTGTGTGCAAACTTTTCGACTTTGGAAGAATTCGCAATCGCAGCGCCATTTGCCGTTTGCCAAATGGACAAGGTGGGAGTTATTTTCCCCATCAATGCGCACAGAAAGAGACTCGATGTGGAAGCGATGCGGTTCGCGCGCATACCGGCGCGCTTTTTCGATTTTTCCAATCATGCCTGAATCCATAGGTCGCTCCTTAAAGAAGATAAAAAAGCACGCCTCAAGACAACGTGCTTACTGGAAAGGGGCAAGATATCCAAATCACAACTCGCATAGGCCTTCGGATTACATTCAGTATAGTAGAAAGAAGCCCGAAAGTCAACTCTACCCGGAAGAAGGGCCTCTCCTGACCTTCGCCACCATCAGCACAGAGCTTGGCACCAGAGTTGATATTGCGTTTCTCCTCCGGGTCTGAAGCACAAAGCCGGCAGAACAAGAATCTAGGACTCCGTGCCGCTACGGTGAAGAAACGGACTTTCCTGCCGACACGCCAATCTAGGTCCGAACAAATCGCCCAGACAGAAGTTCGGAAATCGCTTCTCCGTCCAAGTTGACGCATTCCCTTCCTTATGGTAAACTCCCGCTCACAATTTAATCGCCCCAGCGGCGCTCTTATCCAGAGAGGCGGAGGGACCGGCCCGATGAAGCCTCGGCAACCCCACGAGCGCGTGGAAGGTGCCAATTCCGGCAGTAGGGACAGCCTCAAGGCTTGTCCGATATCTGGAAGATGAGAGGGCAGCCGCGCATTCACTTGCGCAATTGCCCTTTCGCTCCGAAGGGGCAATTTCATTATTGTAAAGGAGTTTCTACAAAACGTTTATGAGCACTACGTTTATGACTTCACCTAGCCTGATGTTCACATCCGAATCGGTGACTGAAGGGCACCCCGACAAAGTCTGCGACCAGATTTCCGATGCCGTGCTGGATGCCTGCTACGAGCAGGATCCCTATTCGCGCGTCGCTTGCGAGACAGCTGCCAAGACCGGTTTTGTCCTATTGATGGGTGAGATTACCACCAAAGCCCATATCAACTTCGATGAGCTGGCTCGCCGTGTCATCACCGAAATCGGTTATGACTCGAGCGAAAAAGGCTTTGACGGCAATTCCTGTGGCGTGTTGGTCGCCATCGCCAAGCAATCAGGAGATATCGCCATGGGCGTAGACAAAGCCCTCGAAGCCAAAACGGGAGAAATGACCGAGGCCGAAATTGAAGCTATCGGCGCTGGTGACCAAGGTATGATGTTCGGCTATGCCTGCAATGAGACCCCCCAGCTCATGCCGATGCCGATCTATTTGGCACACAAACTCGCCCGCCGCCTGGCCGAGGTGCGCAAAGCCGGTATTCTCCCCTGGTTACGTCCTGACGGAAAAAGCCAGGTCACGGTCGAATATCAGTACGGTAAGCCCAAACGAGTGGATACCGTGTTGATTAGCACCCAACACGCTCCCAATATCTCGTATGAGGAAATCCGCGCTAGCATTATCGAACACGTCATTCGTCCCGTGATTCCACCCGAAATGTGGGACGGCGGGCCGAAGATTTACGTCAATCCTACCGGCCGTTTCGTCATCGGTGGCCCGATGGGAGATGCCGGCATGACAGGACGAAAAATCATCGTAGATACCTACGGCGGCATGGGACGTCACGGTGGGGGAGCTTTTTCCGGCAAAGACCCAACCAAGGTCGACCGCTCTGCCGCTTATGCTGCTCGCTGGGCAGCAAAGAACGTTGTCGCCGCCGGTCTGGCCGACCGAGTTGAGATTCAAGTTGCCTACGCCATCGGCGTTGCACGCCCTCTTTCGGTGAATGTGGAAACGTTCGGCACCGGCAAAATTGCCGACGAGAAAATTAGCAAACTCATCTTAGAGCATTTCGACCTACGCCCTGGCGCCATCATCCGCGACCTAGACTTACGCCGTCCCATCTATCGCAAGACGGCCGCCTATGGCCACTTCGGGCGCGATGATGTAGAGTTTCCCTGGGAGCGCACCGATAAAGCAGAAGCTCTACGACGCGCCGCCGGTCTATAAGACAAGAGCCATCTCGATACCAATCGATCACATACTGAAACAAATGGGCGAGAACGATTGTTCTCGCCCATTCCTGTGTGCGCCCCGGGCGGGAATCGAACCCACATCAGAGCCTTAGGAGTGCCCTGTTCTGTCCATTGA
>JANWWB010000362.1 GCA_025056515.1 Anaerolineales bacterium | reverse complement strand
CAGCGCGCTCATAGTCACGCTCTAAACCGGCTTGTTCTTCCTCAGCGCGCAGTTTTTCTATTTCATTTTTCATGGCTCTCAAGTCTGGCGGCAGAGAATAGAGCGCCACGCGTAGTTTTGCTGCGGCCTCGTCCATAAGGTCAATCGCCTTATCGGGCAGATGACGGTCGGTCACATAGCGATCGGCTAGGCGAGCAGCAGCAACCAAGGCATCATCCGAGAAGCGAACCTTGTGATGGGCCTCATAACGGTCACGCAACCCTTGAAGCATCTTGATTGTGTCTTCTACCGAAGGTTCTTCAACATAGATGGGGGCAAAACGACGTTCCAAAGCAGCATCTTTTTCGATGTATTTGTGGTACTCTTCGAGTGTGGTTGCCCCAATGCACTGCAATTCGCCGCGCGCCAGAGCCGGTTTGAGCATATTGGAAGCATCTATTGCGCCTTGAGCCGCGCCAGCGCCAATGACGGTGTGTAACTCGTCAATCATCAAGATAATTTCACCGTTCGAGCGCTGAACTTCTTCGATAGCCGATTTGAGGCGCTCCTCAAAATCACCGCGGAAGCGCGAACCGGCAATCATGGCTCCTAAATCGAGGGCGACAACGCGTTTGCCGGCCAATATCTCCGGCACATCGTTATTGGCAATCTTTTGTGCCAAGCCTTCTACAATCGCCGTCTTGCCAACACCAGCCTCGCCGATGAGCACTGGGTTGTTCTTGGTCCGACGAGACAGGATTTGAATCAGGCGCAGGATTTCGGTATCGCGTCCAATCACGGGGTCCAATTTCCCCTCTCGCGCTAACTGCGTTAGGTCACGCGAGTACTTCTCCAGCGTGCGGTAACGCGTCTCAGCTTGCGGGTCTGTGACGCGCTGTCCGCCACGCAATTGCAAAATTGCATCCAAGACACGGTCTCGGGTCAAGCCAGCCGATTCGAGAATACGGGCCGCCGAAGTATTCCGCTCACTCAAGATGGCCAAGAAGATATGTTCAGTCGAGATGTATTCATCGCGCAAGCGATTAGCTTCCTCATTCGCCAGGTCTACAATTCGCTTGACGCGCGGAGTAATAAAAATCTGTCCGGCTCCGCCGCCAAAGATATTTGCCTTGGGAGTCAAACGCAAAGTCTGGTCTAGGCGCTCAGCAATGGCCTGGGTGTTGACTTTGAGCATCTCCAAAATTTGCGGGATAACTCCGCCAGGTTGTTCTATGAGCGCCAGGAGGATATGTTCAGTATCGATTTGATTGTGTCCATAGCGCTGGATGATTTCCGCAGCGCGTTGGGCGGCTTCCTGAGCACGTTCGGTAAATCGGTCAAATCTCATCATAGGCCAGAGTCCTTTCTCATGTCATGATTATAACAAAGCCACAATGGATATCTGTAAGAGATGTGTAAGAACTCAAATCAGCCGATGAAAAAGCGACCACCTGAACAACAAGCAAAAGGAAAAGCAAAGGAGGGACCATCGTTGCCTGCATCACAATTGCTTAGGAAATCATGGCAAGAAAGTTGAATGAACCACAGTCACTGTGTTCTCGTGGCGTTGGAAGAGCGCTCGGGGTGAGAGCATAGGTCGTTACAACCGCCAGCATGGAGGTCGGTCATGGTCAACCAAGCAAGGCAAGTTAGGCTATAATACCAATATGGCCGTTCTTCCCCTTCTGGCAAAAAATGTTCCGGGCCAACTACGTCCACTGAATATTTTGCGTGACCTACCTGCTGTTGCCGACCTGATTGACATCTGCTTTGTGGGGCACCTCGATGAAGATGGCTTGCAAAGTGTGCAACAAATGCGCCGGTCTGGTCAGGATCGAAATTTCCTGAACTGGGCAAACCGGATGATAGATAGCCTCTCATTGCCTCTATCCGGTTTTGTTTGGGAAGAAAATGGCAACATTATCGGCAATGTCAGTTTGGTTCCGTACCGGCATTCCCGCCGTCTATACTACTTGATTGCGAATGTTGCCGTCCATCCAGACTATCGGCGACGGGGAATCGGACGAATGCTCACCCAGGCGGCTATTGAACGCGCTTGCGCAAAAGGTGCAGCAGAAATCTGGTTACAGGTGCGGGATAACAATGCGGGAGCCATTTGTCTTTATCAGGAATTAGGTTTTCGCGAACGGGCGCGGCGCACCTTCTGGCGCTGGTCGGGCGAGATAATTCCGCCCTCTGGCCCGCTCCTGCCCATCGTACGCCGCCGGCCAAAAGACTGGCCAGAACAGCAAAAATACCTGCGCCGGCTTTATCCAGCTCTACTCGACTGGTACCAACCACTTCCCTGGCGCTTGCTTCACCCTGGTCTGCTATACGCCCTCCAACGTTTTGTGCTCGAAGAGGAAACTCGCCATTGGGTTATCCACCAGCCAACCGGTTTGACCTGCCTGACTTGGTTGCCCACCAACGGTCACTACGACATGCTCTTGCTAGCAGCGCCGCCCATCGGAGCCGAGGCAGCCATTCATGACCTTTTGCTCCATTCTCAAAACATGCTGCGCCATCGTCGCAAAGGTCTGGCACTGGAATTGCCGGCAGAAGAATATTCCCAAGCCATCCAATCCGCCGGTTTTTACATTCACCGAACGCTTCTCTGGATGAAATTGGAGTACGAAAACGCTAGATTTCCCTCAAAAGCGTAAAAGTCCATCGCAGACATTAGCTCTTTAAAAGCTTGCTCATCATTGTCCAGCCTCACCCTAACCCTCTCCCAGAGAAGAAAACGTCCGCAAATCGGGGACTTGACTGCCGACAACAGCCAAACCCTAGGAGATGGGGCGGAGATGAGGAAAGCTCGATGGTCACCCTTGCTCAACTGGAAGCAGCCGGTTAGGCATCCTAACGATCTTGAAGCAACTCCGCCCGTCGAAAAACGTAGACTCTCCAGGAAAGGAGTACTGGCATGAAATTTATCTTGCGTTGGGCTATCAATGCTGCTGCTTTATACGTCGCTGTCGTTTTGCTACCAAACCATATTCACCTGCAGGGCCATCCACTCAATGTCATCTGGTTGGCGCTGATTTTCGGCTTGGTCAATGCTATCTTACGTCCACCGGCAAAAGCCCTATCCTGTCTTCTCATTTTGCTGACTTTAGGGCTATTCACTCTGGTGATCAATGCCCTACTCTTCGCCCTAACGGGTTGGATCGGTTCACAATTCGGTGTCGGATTCACCTTGAGTCCTCCCTGGTTCTGGAGCGCCTTCCTTGGTTCTTTGGTCACCAGCATTGTCAGCGCAGTGCTATCCTTCTTCCTGCGCGATGAACTGAACGGACATTCTCGCAAGAAGAAATCATAACCTTTCCCGGACTCAGAAAAGCCCGTCCGTTCAACAAGGGACGGGCCTTTTGGTTCTATAACAAGCAGAGAAAGAGAAACTTTCTGCAGGGTAAACAAGCATCCTAAGGCTGATGATGTCAATCGTCAGCCATCGGACGCAGAACTTTCTCTGACCGAGTCAGAGCTAATCCTAGAGCAAGCATCAAACAATACGGGATATCGTACCTCCACCCCTGAACAAGACTGCCAAACAAAAGCACATAAGAGGCCACCAACGGCATAAGCGCAATCCGCCGACGTTCGATTCCTGCAAGGCAAGAAACCTGCCGCATCAGCACCAAAATTGGGAGCACAAGTAAGGTCAGATCGTGATAATGCAAATGTGGGACACTCAGAACAGCCAGAAGGACTGCCCAAGCCATCTGTTTCTCCCCGACTTGCAAGCTGCGTCGCCAAAGAACGCACAGGAAGACAATGGTTAGGCCATAGAAAACCCAACCAATCATGCGAATCGCCCCGCCTCCTAGGCCGGGGGCAAGACGCCAAAGCAAACCGACCAAGTTCACCATGGCTGCCTCTTGCATCCCATAGAATTCGCCGCCCGCTGCTGTCAGAAGGATATGCACATATAATTTCAGGCCCTCCACGCCCACAGCGATTAAACTGAGTATTCCCAAAACAGCCCCTCCAACTGCAAACCAGACCAAGACCTCTCGCCGCCGGAAGAGGAAGGGGGCAGCCAAAACAAGGGTCACATGCGGGCGGACAGCAGTCAGCGCCAGACCTAGTCCGGCCAATCGTGGACGATCGCTCACAAGCCCCCAGAACCACAAGAACGCACCCAACATCATCAGTGCTGTATCCTGCGTGTTGAGGAGACTGACGAAGAGTGGGTAAAAGGTCGCCATGCCGGTCAGGGCGATCCACCTTGCATTGCGTTCCCATCCATCTCGAAGCAAAAGATGCCAAGCGATCGCTAGCATCCCCACATAGAGCGCCACCATCGTCAACGCATAGCGTACAAGGGAAGCCACATAGTTGCTGCTCATCAACACTGCCAACAACGGCACTAAAAAAGGGGGATGATTGAACATCAGGACTTGTCCCGGTGCCAATGCAAAGCCGACCACTTCTTCCTGTACAGCTTGCTGCCGCGCCAAGTTATAGACCTGTTCTCCACCCCAAACTTGTGCCACAATCCCGGCTGTGTAGGCCGAGATAAAATCAGAACCAGTGCGTTCCTCGTGACTGGCAAGCATGCGCGCCCAAAGTACGGCATAGACGATCATCAGAGATGTCAGGCCAGCAATGATCACGACACGGTGAACGTCAATCCCTCTCATTACTCTCATGACGCCAAACCAACACCGGAAGGATAGCCATCAATAGATACGGAACAGTGTATCGCGTCGGGTCCCAAAGTTCGCCGAACAAGAGCAGGAGCGAAACTACCATCGGCAGGGCTGCAGCGGTCCTAACCCGTTGCCTGCTTGCCAAGCCCCCGACCATCCCCACCCCGAGAAGAGGCACGAGTAGCAAGGTCAGGTCGTGATAATGCAAGTGAGGGACGGCTAACAACGTCAAGTTGACGGCCAGGGCCAAATGCCACAGGCGAACTTGCTTTGAGATCGCCCACAAGGCACAGAGTGAGATAAGTGCCAGGGCATAGAAGCCCCAAGCCAAGGAGCGAATAGTCATCGGTTTTGCCTCCGGAGCGAGGCGACGCACTAGACCAAGCAAGTTGAACATGGCCATCTCTTCCATGCCGTACCCCTCGCCGCCGGCCGAAATCGTCAAAATGTGAAGATAGTCCAGTGCCCCTTTCCAGCCGACTTGTAAAAAGCTGTATAGTCCTAATCCGATTGCGCCGATCAAAAACCACCCAAAAACGCCACGTTGGCGAAAGAGAAACGGCAACGCCAACGGCAAAGCAATCTGCGGCCGGATGAGTGTCAGAGATAGCCCCAGCCCGGCAAGACGGTCATCGCCGCTTCGCCACCCGCTTAACCAAAGCAAACCACCCAATAACAAAAGAGCACTGTCCTGCCCCTTAAGCACGCTCATAAAGAACGGCTCAAAGAGCAAGACACTTACCACAATCATCCCAATATATTCGGGTGACCAGCCGCTCTGCTTTAGGGTGCGGATTAGAACAGGCAAAGAGGCAACGGCCAACCCATACAGCAAGAGAGCATAACCGAAATAAGCCAAGCGATAAGGTAATCGCCCCAACAATGCTAAGAAGGGATAGAGAAAGGGAGGATGGTTGGGTGGAAGCACCTGCTGCGTGCCAAGAGGAACGCCGGCTGTCTCGGCTTGAGCAACCGCTGCCAGATCAAGATCGTACACGCGCGCCAGGCCATACTCTGCCGCCACACGTCCGACCGAGTAATACGTCAGAAAATCCGCCCCCTCCAATTTGCCTGGCATGCGCACATACGCTGTCATCAACAACGCATACCAAGTCGTTTGGAGTACCACCGCCAACAAAAACAGCAACCGCCCCACATGCCAGTATCTCATCACGTATCGACCCTTTCCTTCAGCAGTCTCATCGAAATAGCCCCTGTAAGGCCGTCCCTTGTGCCGGACTGAATTATAACCCGCCAGCCTCTGGGATAGGAAACACCAGCGCTTGCCCACTCCTATGCGAACGGCC
>JANWWB010000330.1 GCA_025056515.1 Anaerolineales bacterium | reverse complement strand
AGGAGGAGGTTATGAAATTCACGGGGTACCTCTTGAACGAGGACGAGAAATACCAAATCCATCAGCAGAGTCTGCGCATTCTTAAAGAGGTAGGAGTGCGGGTGTATGGGGAAAGAGCGCTTCCTTTGTTGGCCAAAAGTGGTGCTGTCGTCGAATCGGAAACACACATCGCGCGGATTCCGCCTGGATTGGTTGAACATGCGCTTTCCAGTGCACCGCGTAACGTTGTGTTAGGAGCGCGTAATCCGACTTATACGTATCTGCTACCTTCTTCGATCACCCGTTATGCTATGGATGGCACCGGATCATTCGTAATTGATTTTCTGACCGGAGAACGTCGGTACGGCACGCGCAAAGATATTGCCGATGCTATGCGTGTCTTTCAGGAAGCCGACCTTGGGGTGATGGCCTGGCCTCCGGTCTGTGCTTTGGATGCGCCGGCCGGCTCTCGTCCGTTACATGAATTTTTCACGATGGCTAAGTTCACTTCAAAACACGGGCAACATGAACTTCACACCGTTGAGCAAGTTCCGTATCTCCTTGAGGGTCTCGAGGCGATTGCCGGTTCAGCTGAAGCGCTTCGGGAGAAGAATTTGTATTCGTTGATCTATTGTCCAGTTGCCCCCCTAACACATGACGGTCCGATGCTCGATGCCTATCTTGAGCTTGGCCAGGCTGGTTTGCCGGTGATGGTGATGCCTATGCCCGTGACCGGAACGACAGGCCCGGCGAGCCTCTTTTCTAATCTAGCTCTGGCAAATGCGGAAGCGTTGTCTGCCTTTGTGATTTTCCAATTAGCGCATCCAGGGCGTCCCATGATTTACAGCAGTGCGACTGGAAGCGTTGATTTTCGTACAGGTGCCTATCTGGCAGGCACGGCCGAGATGAGTTTGCAGTCGGCCGCTCTGGTTGAGATGGGACGATTCTACAGTTTGCCGACCACCTCTGCCGGGATGACATCGGACACACGAGAACCCGGCGCCGAGGCTACTCTCGAGAAGATGCTTACAACGCTGCCCAGTGTTTTTGTCGGCTCAGACATCATTGTTGGCTATGGCGAAATCGAAAGCGACCAGACACTTCTTCTGGAGCAGATTCTGGTAGACAATGAAATTGCTCATCTTTGCCAACGGATTTTGCAAGGGATTGATACTTCGCCGGAGAAAGATTTATTTGGAGATATTGCGGCTGTAGGCCCTGGTGGTCATTTCCTGTCCTTGCGCAGCACCCGTCAAGCGGCGCGCAGTGAAGAGTTTTATAAACCCAAGTTTGTCAATCGTCAGTCCTATGAAACTTGGCTTTCGCTGGGAAAGCCTTCTCTGTATTCTTCGGCTCGTCAGAAAGTGCAAGAGATTCTTGCTGCACCTCTTGTAGATCCTTTGCCAGAAGACATTTCGGCTACTCTAGATGACATTTTACGTCGTGCTGATCAGGAATTGAATCGGGCAAATTAGGAGGTTCAGATGTACGTTCAAGCATTGGAGTTTGTTCACCACGAAGATACGGGGTCGTGAGGTCTTGATATTCTGGAGCTTTGTGTCCAGGGGCTTGAGCATTCATTTATGCCTTGGCGCAAATCGCTGTGCTTGACGGCAAGACAAAAGCCGAAAACTGTGTAAGCCGGGAAGTTTTGTTTATGGAATTGCTGTGAAAGCGAATATGAACAGCTTCAATGCACATTGCAAAGCAACGGATGGCGAGAAAAGCAATGAGATTGATGGGTGATCTTGCTGGGTAGGGTGTAATTCAGAGTTGTCGTCTTCGATAGAGTGGACATCCTTTTTTTGCTTTGAGTTGTTACTCGCTTTTTAGGCGCTCCTCTTCGAAAAAAGTGGTTGACACCTTGAGCCTTTGCGGTATAATTTCGCCCGCCACGGCCGACTAGCTCAACCGGTAGAGCAGCTGACTCTTAATCAGTTGGTTCGGAGTTCGAGTCTCCGGTCGGTCACAGAAGTCCCCGATAGGGGATTTTTTGTCGTTTTTTCTATGTTGTCGTGATGGGGGAAAGAACGATTGGCTCTGGTTGGCATGGCAAGTTAAGAGCCGGATGCGAAACTCTCCCTAAAAATTCTGTGCGCTCGATGAGAGAATGGATGCTCTTGCATTTGTGGATCTCAGGTAGGCAATTTGGTTTGCTTTTTTGGTGTTTTATCTTATAATTCTTATAATCGTCTTGTCGTTTCCTTTTTTCTATGGAGGTCACAATGTCCGAATTTTCCGTCCCCCCACCCCTGCCGCCCCCGTCAAAGCCTTTCCCTTGGAAAATTGTCATACCGGTTGCTGTTGTCCTTCTCCTTTGTTGTTGTTGTGTTGTCATCGCAGGCGTTGTGTTTGCGATGCGCTCGGGCGAAGGTAATCCGTTCTCGTTTTTGCAGACCGGCTCAAAATCTGTGACCGGTGACTGGGATGTGTATTATTCTTGGGGTTGCGCCGAAGATTATTCGGGTCCGGTGCTGCTAACTTTCTACGAAGACGGGAGTTTCCAGGTTTTTGAGGATAGTCAAACCTCCTATGGGACTTGGTATATCTCTGATGATTTCACGCTCGAGTTTATCTTCGATGAGTATCCAAACGCTCATTATGTTGGTATCTTGGACAGCGAATGGAAGTATGTAGAAGGAACC
>JANWWB010000327.1 GCA_025056515.1 Anaerolineales bacterium | reverse complement strand
GCAACCCTATACGCCGTTGCCCGGCGGTTGGAGTCCTCCAACTCCTACTCTTGCTACGAATACTCCCAATCCAGATGGTGCAATCGTTCATGTTGTCCGAGCCGGTGATACACTAGGAGCCTTGAGCTTGGCGTATGATGTCCCTTTGAAAGATATTCTAGCCTTCAATAAGTTAACTTTGAACTCGGTGATTTATCCAGGTCAGAAAATCATCATTCGTCCTGCTTTTACGATAACGCCGACCCAACCTACGGCTACGCCAACGCGTCGTCCATCTTCCACTCCCTGGCCGACTTCAACAAGCCTGAGGGCTACAGCCACTCCCTTCCTTTCTCCAACTTTCTCTTCTGTTCCGCTTAAACCGTCGGCTTCAGCGGGAGGCGCGGTCCTAGGTATTGTCGTGGTATCGTTACTTGCTGCTGGAATCATCACCTGGTTAGGGGCCAAGAAATCCTGAGGCCCTGCAGGCGGGAAAAAAAGCAAGCCGTCGAAAGACGGCTTGCGCGCTTCTGAAAAACAAGATAAGGTGTGTGGGTCTTTTATCGGGCTTTTCCCTGATTGGCTACTGCCTCTGCGGCTTTTCGGACGGTTTCCTCATCGGCCAGATAGTAATGGGTGATTGGTTTGAGCTCGCCATCGAGTTCGTAGACCAACGGGATACCGGTCGGAATGTTAAGTTCGGTGATTTCCTGGTCAGAGATATTGTCTAGGTATTTAACCAGGGCGCGCAGGCTGTTTCCATGGGCGACAATCAGGACGCGTTTGCCGGATTGAATGGTGGGGGCAATTGTGCTATGCCAATACGGAAGGACGCGCTCGAGAGTGATTTTGAGCGATTCGGTGGAAGGCAGTTGCTCCGGCTTTAAGTCAGCATAGCGAGGGTCAAAACGAGGGTGGCGTTCATCGTTCCAGTCCAATGCTGGCGGCGGGACGTCGTAGCTGCGTCGCCAGAGTTTGACTTGCTCTTCTCCAAATTTGGCCGCCATTTCTGATTTATTCAACCCTTGTAAGGCTCCATAATGGCGTTCGTTCAACTGCCAAGCGCGCACAACTGGAATCCAATCCAAGTCCATTTCTTCTTGGATGATATTCAGGGTGCGAATGGCGCGCTTTAGGACGGACGTGAACGCAATATCAAACAGGTAGCCATGTTCGCGCAGTAACCGGCCGGCCATCCGCGCTTCTTCTCGGCCCTGTTCGGTCAAGTCCACATCGGTCCAGCCTGTGAAACGATTTTCCAGATTCCAAGTGCTTTGCCCATGACGAACCAGGACAAGTTTGTGTTGTGTTTCCATAAGTCTTTCCTCGATTTCAAGAGAAATTGCCCTCGATTCACAGCACTATGTCGCTGCGAGGCAGAGAAGACTCTGCAGGAGCCATCCCCTCTCAGGGAACGTCCCGCCGCCTGGGGCGGCTCGCAACGACACAGGCCGAGGTTCTTGTGCTCAAACTTCTGCTTAGAGGACAGCTGAAGTTGGCTATCCCTACCTTGTTTACCGAATCGCTTTTTCGGTCTCTGGGTCAAATAGATGGCACTTGTCCATGTTAAAGGCCACCTGAACGCGCTCGTCAATGCGGAAGTTGGTGCGCGGGTCAACGCGAGCGACAATTTGATTCTGCCCGCTGGCCAAGTACAGGAAGATTTCATTACCCATCAGTTCAGTCACCTCGACCTTGGCCTCTACCGGCGCGGCATGAATCCCCGGCGGCATGAACTGCGGATTGTAAATATCCTCAGGACGAATCCCCAAAACAACTTGACGGCCGATATAAGGGGCATAGGCTTCCTTGCGGTCGTCTGGCACGGGGACGGCAAAGCTGTCGGCGTCTACAATTAATTTGCCGTCTTGCTTTTGTAGTTTTGCCTTGAAGAAGTTCATCGCCGGTGCACCGATAAAACCCGCGACAAACATGTTATCCGGCCGGTCGTACAGCGCCTGAGGAGTATCCAACTGCTGGAGCACGCCTTTGTTGATGACTGCAATGCGGGTTGCCATGGTCATCGCCTC
>JANWWB010000315.1 GCA_025056515.1 Anaerolineales bacterium | reverse complement strand
GATGGGGGTCTCGCGTTGATAACGGGCGAGAAGAAAGGCCAAATCGCGGCGAACCGGCGTAGGGTCGAGGACGGAGCGAGCGTGCGCCGATTGTTCGGCCTGCACTTCCCACTTGAGTTTCCGGTGAGCAAGGACAACCGTTACCTGTGCATCCGAGAAGCGGATATACTGGGTATGTTCGGAACGGGTGGAGATTTGCGCTAAGGTTGTCACGCCGCTGGAAAAGATGCCGGAGAGTTTCACCTCTTCGCTCTCCAGTCCCTGGGCGACCGCGTTGAAGTAGGCTAATTTTTCCTCGCCGGAAAGGTCAGCCAGCGCCGGGTCAAAGGTGCTTTCGTCTTCAAAGGTCTCAGAGAAGGCCGGAACGGTTGGCCGGTAGGCCAGCGGCTGGGCGTGTTCGACCATCTCAGCAGCGGTCTCTACGGCCATTTTCATCTCGTCTACTTTATCTAAGTCGGTGATGAGGTCATAGGAGGCGCGTTTGTGCCCCTGATAGGCCGTGACGTTCAGCCGGATGAGATGCTCACTGGTGTTGAGCGAAATAGCCGAATTGGCAAAGCGCATCAGGGCACTGACTTCCTCATGACAGCCAATCGAAACGTCGTAGCCTTTGGTGAGAGCATAGGCACGCAGGTCATGTAGGGTTTGCAAAATCTTGTCTTTCACGGCTACTCTCCTATGCGGACGTTATCGAAGCGACAAACCGGGATGCCATGCCCAAGCTGCATAATCTGGTTCGGCTGGCCTTTGCCGCAGTTTTCCACAAAGACAAGTTCCCAAGTCGATTGATTGCCAACCGCCGAAAGCGAGTTCCAGAATGGCAGGGTGAATCCTTTATAGGTGGCATTCTTGACCACTTTGGTCTTTCGCCCATCTTCTACCAGCCAACCGATTTCGACTGCAAAGTGGAACTGCTCGCGGTTAGAACCAATAGACCAGGAGCGGTCGCCGTCCATAACGATGCCACGCTCGGTGTTGGCAATGATGTCTTCTAAGGTCCCATCGTTGCCAGGATCGATGTTGATGTTGGTCATGCGTTCGAGGGGAACACGGTAGAAAGCGGTAGCCCGGTTAGCCCCGCCGCTGCCCTTGAAAATCTGACGACGGGCGCGAGCGTTGGCTTCCTCCACCATCTGGCGACCGGTGATGGCGCCAACCAGAATACCTTTGTCGATCAACAACACGTCCTGGCATGGGACGCCGTCGTCATCGTACCCGAAACTGCCGGGCGAATTGGGAACGGTCGCATTGGCGCGCACGGTCAATTTCTCCGAGCCATAACGCAGTTTGCCAAAGTCATCCAAGGTGACAAAGGAACCACCTGCATAGGCGAGTTCGTAGCCTAAGATGCGGTCAAGTTCGAGGGCATGTCCGATGGTCTCATGCGTCTGCAGGTACATCATGCCAGGCAAAAGGATGACCGAGCGGTCTTCCTTTGGACAATCGTCGGCCGCCAGTAGCTCGTTCAACTCGCGCACGATGCGCTCGGCATGGGCAGAGAAGAGTTCGGGATCAATCGACTCCCAACCTCGGGTAGGCTTCCCCATCTGTCCGAGGCGGAAGGTGCGCTCTTGCATCACACCCTGAGGATCTAAGCCGCTCACTCCCAGGCCAGCAAAAACTTCGGTGATACGCTTTTCGATTTCACTCCCTTCGGTATCCAAGAAGACGATTTGCTTGCGCATAAAAGTTAACGAAGCGCTACGTAAGAAGACGCCCGCTTGATTCAGTTTAGCATCCATGGTCTGCAAGAAGGCCACCTTATCAGCCAAAGGGACCTCAAAGGGGTCAATCTGACAAGGGCTGGTAAATTGTGCCCGGAGAACCTCCTTCTCGGCCAGCCGAATCGGAAAGGTCACGCGTTCGGCTGCGATGCGGGCATTCTCAAAGGCGCGGTCGAAAAGGGCGTTCAGGTCGCTCAAGTCTGAAGCAGCGGCAAATCCCCAAGCACCCTTGTACAAGACGCGCACTCCCACCCCGCTTTCGCGCGAAGAGGAAACGTTTTTCAAGTTGCCGTTGAGCATGTAGAGTTGATTTTGCTCTTCAAAGGGGTAGTAACGTGCGTCAGCATAGG
>JANWWB010000314.1 GCA_025056515.1 Anaerolineales bacterium | reverse complement strand
TCTGGCGGTTCGCAGCGTAGCCGCATGAATCGCACAGAAGGAGCACGACTTCGCCGAGGGGTGTCAGATACATGAACTCGTGGGCAATTTGGTTATTCACCCCGGCTGCGGAAGCTAGGCTAGAAGTAGGTGAAAGAGCTGTCCTAAGCTCCGATGGGATGGCCATCACGTCCAGTCCGCAACGGCGGAAAATATTGAAATAAGCTTGGTAGTGAGCGCGGTAGTGTTTTTCTAGGCCATTCTGGTCGGTGTCGAGGCTATAACTATTGAACGTAGAAAACTGGCGCATGCGCAACAGGCCGCTGCGAGGGCGAACTTCGTCGCGCCAGAGAGTTCCAAAATGATAGATCAGCCGCGGCAACTGTTTGTAGGATTGCACCTCTCGGCGGATGAGGTCAGCGATAACCTCATGATAGGCAGTCGCTAAGACCAGGTCGCGGCCATGGCAGTCTTGGAAGCGAGTTGGCTCCGGCACCCAAAGAGGGAACGGGTGTCCGCTTGTTTGCCAGAGTTCGGCAGGGTACACGCAGGGCAAACTCATTTCCTGACCGCCGATTGCCTCGATTTCCAAGCGAAGGATGGCCTCAAGTTTACGTAAAACGCGGCGAGCGAGAGGAAGGAGGGCGAAGATTCCACTGCCAAGCGGACGAATCAAGCCGGCGCGTAGGAGCAGGTTGTGGCTGAAACTCTCTGCTTCGCCGGGAGCCTCCCGCAGGGTTTGGCCGAAAAGGTGACCTATTTTCATCAGAATACCCTAGGCTTAAGCGGTTGTCTGTTAGGAGGGTTGAACATGCTAATATGCCCTTGCAAAATACACTTTGCGCTTTGCTTCCTTTCCGCAGACAATGCACTTGCCTTTGCCCTCTTCTTGGTTGAGCGGGATACAACGTGTGGTGGCTTTCGTGTCTTCTTTGACTTTGGCCTCGCATTCGGCAGATTCGCACCAGTACGAGTAGGCCCAACCATTTTGGACGGCCTCGGTCAATTCGGCGTAATCTTTGGGGTCGAAGATGTGGCTATCGCGGAAGGCCGTAGCGCGTGCCAGGAGCGAAGCATGGATATCGTTGAGAAGGGCCTTGACCACCTCTACCAATCCGGCTTGAGGGACCAAGGACTTTCCTTCCTTGCCCGGTTTATCGCGGCGCGCTAGCGCAGCAGTGCCTTTTTCAAGATCCTTGGGGCCTATTTCAATCCGTACCGGTACACCACGCAATTCCCAATCATTGAATTTGAACCCGGGCGTGACCTCAGTGCGGTCATCCACCTTGACACGGAGTCCCGCAGCTTTCAGTTCGGCTTCGACCCGACGCACAGTCTCCATGACCGGTGTGGCATCGATGTCCGATTTGAGAATCGGGATGATGACCACCTGAATGGGCGCCAGTTTCGGTGGCAGAATCAGCCCTTGGTCGTCACCATGCGTCATAATGATTGCGCCGATAAAGCGGGTGGAAAGGCCCCAGGATGTGGTCCAAGCATATTGCAGCGTGTTTTTCTCATCGAGGAACTTGATATCGAAGGCTTTGGCGAAGTTTTGACCGAGGAAGTGCGAGGTACCCGATTGTAGAGCTCGGGTATCTTGCATCATGGCCTCAATGGTGGTGGACATGACGGCGCCGGCGAATTTCTCTGTTTGGCTTTTGAGACCCTTGATGACCGGGACTGCGGCGTCATTAATTGCAAAGTCTTCGTAGACATCCAGCATTCGTAAGGTCTCTTCGATAGCTTCTTGTTCGGTGGCATGGGCGGTATGACCTTCTTGCCAGAAAAATTCGAGGGTGCGCAGAAAGAGACGTGTCCGCATCTCCCAACGCACAACGTTTCCCCATTGATTGATGAGAATGGGAAGATCGCGATAAGATTGCACCCATTTCGAGTACATATAGCCGATGATTGTCTCAGAGGTCGGGCGCACAACGAGCGGCTCTTCTAGTTTTTCGCCGCCGCCGTGTGTGACCACGGCCAATTCGGGTGAGAAACCCTCGACATGTTCTTTTTCTTTTTCCAGAAATGACATCGGGATAAAAAGCGGAAAAGCGGCGTTGACATGGCCGGTCTCCTTGAAGCGCCGGTCGAGTGCTTGTTGAATGTTTTCCCAGAGCGCCCAACCATACGGACGCACAACCATACACCCTCGCACCGGGGCATAATCGGCCAGCTCGGCGCGCAGGACCAGTTGGTTGTACCATTCGGAAAAATCAACAGAGCGGGGGGTGAGTTTATCGTCGGACATGAGCACCTCTTGGGTTAGGTTTTGCAGAGTTTAGGAGTTCAAGCGTGTAACCGTTGCATTGCCACGTGGATATCTTTCGCAAAGACGAGATATTCGCGCTGGGAAGTGGGTGTGTACAGGTCGAACTTCTCGAAAAATTGCTCGAAGACCGAGCGCCATCCCGGGCCGACTAGAATCAGGGGGCGCGGTGGCAGGGATCGGATGATCATCAGATTCCAGGTCAGAGCAATTTCTGTCAATGTGCCTGGCCCGCCGGGCAGGGCGATAGCGACATCTGACTTGGTGATAATCGTCTGGAGCCGTTCGAACAGGGTTGCGGTCCGCCATTCTTCTTTGACCCAACGGTTAGGACCGACCGGTCGCCAGCGTTCGATTTCCTCACAAGTGACGCCGATGACGTGTCCACCTGCCTCTGCCGCCCCGCGGCTGACTGCCTCCATCACACCGATATACCCGCCGGTCAAGACAGTGTGACCGGCGCGAGCCAGCTGACTTCCAAGCTCATAGGCTTCGGCGTAGACCGCTTCGCCTTCTTTGGGTTGAGAGCCGCCAAAAATCGCGATGTTCAAGGGAAACATCCTTTCAACGCAAAAGTCACATACGAGCACCAAGGTTCACGAAAAAGCCAAAGCTTTTCTGAATCTTTGGTATGTACTTGGTGTCCTTTATTAATCCCATGACCTCTCCATGTTCATCTCCAGTTTTTTCAAGATCGCCTGCTCCAGATCAATCTTGGTGACCGAGGCTAATTGTAGCAAGTATAATGCTACATCGGCCAATTCACTTGCTAGTTCGTCCTGGTTCTGAGGCTGGTCATGCCACTGGAAGTGTTCTAGAACCTCGTTCGCCTCTAGGGAGAGTGAGATAGCCAGGTTGCGCGGCGTCTGCGGGCGAGGGCTTTCCGGTTCATACCAACCCTTTGAGCGGACAAAGGCATGTATACGCGCAGTCCATTCTTGTAGACTTAGCCCCAGCGGGGCAGGGCTCTTGGGCGGGCCGAGAACCTTGCGGTAGGTGATGATGCGCTCGCATTCTTCAAAGCCTAGAGCGAGATGGGCCTTCTGGCTGATTTCGTTCTCAAGCCATGTATCGGAAGCCAGTTCGGCAAAGCCGTGTTCCCTGGCCCAGCTTTCCATCGCCTCCATCAGGCGGCGTCCAATCCTTTGACTTCGCAGATCCGGATCAACATACCAACCCTCTACGTAAGCAACTGGACTGGTGTCGCAACCCTCGGCATAGCGGCGCACCCCACCTTCTAGAAATCCGCCTAACTTTCCGTTCCCGCGCTCAGCCACAAAGACCGGCGTGAGGGGATTTTCGAGCATGTCTTTCATCTCAGCAATAAGCATTACCGCCGGTTCCTCATCCCAGAGCGCCAACCGCATGCGCATCCATTCATCGAAATCGGCTTGAGTGACGGGTCGGATTTTTACATCGGTCATACGAAGATTTCCAAACAAAAGCGGCTCACCAGGTCTGGGAGCCGCCGATTTACAGAACGAATGGACCCTAACCAGACCTGGTAAGGGAATGACAAAAAGGGGCCGGGAGCGGGTTCAGTTTTGAAATCATGTTTCAAATTATACTCGATTAAAGGACAGCAGTGGGCTTTTCGGAACGAAGAAAGGAGCCAACGGATGCGAGTATGCCGAAATAGTTATACAACGCTCAGGCTCTTCGACTGACAAACCAAGGTCTTGTCTTCAAGGTGTTTGGATGCAAGGCGAGTGGCGTGAGTCGTTGTCACATTCTCTCTGTAGAACCTTCTCTAAGGGTTGTCTGAATGCATCTCGGTGTCTTGTATCCTCATGCTAGCAAGGAATCTGGGGTACAATTTCCCCATGCGCGTTATCTTGACTCATGAGCAGGCTGATTTTGATGCGATTGCTTCCCTCTTTGGGGCGGCGCTCCTTGAGGAGGGGGCGATTCCGGTCTTGCCGCGCCGCCTCAATCGCAATGTGCGCTCGTTCCTGACCCTGTATGGTGCCGATTTCCCTTTTGTGGACGCGCGCGACTTGCCCTCTGGGATAGTCGATGCTGTAACTCTAGTAGATACCCAGTCCCTCGTTACGCTGAAGGGAATGAACGCAACCACCCGTGTGCGCGTCCTCGACCATCATCCTGTGCGCTCCGGCCTGCCTGCCGAATGGGAAGTGCGCGCCGAAGAAGTTGGTGCAACGACAACCTTGTTGGTTGAACAACTGAGCAACAACGGTTTCGATCTAACAACGCTCCAAGCCACGCTGCTCTTACTGGGCATTTACGAGGATACTGGCTCGTTGACATATGTCCGTACCACTGCGCGTGATGCTCGTGCTGCTGCGTATCTGCTAGAAGCAGGCGCTGATCTGCGAATTGTTGTTCGCTTCCTGAACCCGCCCCTTTCTCCTGACCAACGTCTTGTCTATGACCAACTGCTAGCGAATGCCAAGACCCACCTTCTGCAGGGTTATCGTATTGTCATTGCGACGGCAGATGCTCGTGGCATGTCCGAAGAAATTTCCAGCCTGACACACAAACTGCGCGACCTGCTTGAGCCGGATGCTCTATTTGTCCTGGTAACTACCACCGAGGGCACTCGGCTGGTTGCGCGCTCTGCCGCCGATGGGA
>JANWWB010000300.1 GCA_025056515.1 Anaerolineales bacterium | reverse complement strand
CTCGTCTTGGGCGAGGTGAGGGCAAGCGAATCGACCATTGGTGGAGGCAGCCTGCCCGGCGAGACGCTCCCAACCTATGTGCTGGCGCTGCCAACACCGAGTGTCAACCGTCTCCAAGAAGCACTACGACGTCAAGCGCCGCCGATTATTGCCCGCGCAGAAGATGAGCACTTGCTTTTCGATCCGCGCACCGTCCTCCCAGAGCAAGATAGCGCTCTACTGGTGGGCATCCAAAACGCCACCAAACTGATAAACAGGTAAAGAGTCCAAAGCCCTCTTATCCACATCCTAGATTCCGGACACCGGACATGAAACCAGGAGATAGAGCGTGAAATCCGACCTTGACATTCTCATGCAACAGTATGCTTTAGATGCCATCCTTGTCCTAGGGAGTGCTACTCATAACCCGCCGATGTACTACCTAACCGGAGGCGGACATATCTCCAATGCTTTTCTCATCAAAAAGCCAGGCGAAACGGGCGTCATCTTCTGTAACGATATGGAGCGCGAAGAAGCAGCGCGTAGCGGGTTGGAAGTGATTCCTCTGGGCAAGTACCCCTGGCAGGAAATGCTCCAACAAGCGGGCGGCGACAGTGCCCGAATGGCAGCCATGCGGCTAAAGCAAATGTTTGCCGATTGCGGCTTGACGCGTGGGAAAGTGGGACTCTATGGTCATACAGACGTCTCTTCGACCTTAGCTATGCTAACCCATTTTCGCCAGCTTGCTCCAGAGATCGAAATCATAGGGGAGCCGCGTGATCGCTCCTTGGTTATGTTGGCAATGGAAACCAAAGATGAGGACGAGGTGGCACGCATCCGCCAGATGGGGCGCATCACCACCGAGGTCGTGCGCCGGGTCGCCGATGACCTCACCACTCGCCCCATCCGCGATGACCAAGTGCTCGTGAAAGAAGACGGAACACCGCTTACGGTTGCAGACGTTAAATCACGCATCAAGCTCTGGCTAGCTGAACTGGGTGCAGACAATCCGGAAGGCTGTATCTTCGCTATCGGTCGCGATGCTGGTATCCCCCATTCCGCCGGCACACCAACCGATTGGATTCGCCTGGGACAGACGATTGTCTTCGACATTTATCCTTGTGAGGCTGGTGGGGGTTACTATTACGATTTCACCCGAACCTGGAGTCTTGGATATGCCTCGCCACAAGCGCAAGCGCTCTATGACCAGGTCAAGAGCGTATACGAGCGAGTGATTGCCTCCTTACGCGTAAACACGCCGTTTAAGGAGTACCAGCGCCTGGTCTGCGAGGAATTCGAAAAGATGGGACATCCAACTCTGCTCACCGTCAGCGCTCCTTTGGAGGGCTATGTCCATTCGGTCGGGCATGGTCTTGGGTTGAACGTCCACGAACGCCCCTGGTCAGGCCTAACTGCCGAGGAAGAGAATCGCCTACGACCAGGAGTAGTTTTCACAATTGAACCAGGGTTATATTATCCAGACCAAGGATTGGGTGTGCGAATCGAAGATACATATTGGGTGCGGCCAGATGGTGTAATCGAAAAATTAGCCGATTACCCCTATGATTTTGTGCTGCAAATGAAGCAAAGCTAGCGTTTGTCAGAAGCTCATGCACGGTTTATCCTCTGTTCGAATTCTGGCTCTTGAAACCTCTTGCGATGAGACCGCCTGCGCAATTGTCGAAAACGGGCGCTTGCTGTTAGCGGCAACGGTCGCCTCGCAGATGGAGCTGCATGCGCGCTACGGTGGAGTGTACCCGGAGGTTGCCTCGCGTCAGCACATTTTATCCATCCTCCCGGTCATAGAAGAGACGCTTGCCCGAGGGCACGTGAGCCTAGCAGAGATTGATGCCATCGCCGTTACGCGCGGGCCGGGGCTGGCCGGTTCTCTGGTTGTTGGACTGAACACGGCCAAAGGACTAGCACTCGGCTTAGGCAAACCATTGGTGGGCGTAAACCATTTAGAAGGACACATCTACTCGGCCTGGCTCTATCCGCCAGGGATGACCAATGCGCCCGAGCCACAATTTCCTTTGATTGCTCTGCTTGTGTCAGGTGGACACACCGAACTCAATTTGATGAGCGGGCACTTGGAAATCCGTCGCTTAGGTGCAACACTCGATGATGCGGCAGGAGAGGCGTTCGACAAAGTCGCTCGCCTGCTTGGTCTGCCCTACCCCGGGGGGCCAGCAATTCAACAAGCCGCTGAGACGGGCGATCCCAATGCTTTCAAGTTTCCTCGCGCCTGGCTCGAAAATCGTTACGATTTTTCCTTCAGTGGACTCAAGACAGCCGTCTTACACACCCTACAAAAACTCCAGCTTGAGAACCGGCCTCTGCCAATAGCCGATTTAGCCGCCAGCTTTCAAGAGGCTGTAGTAGATGTGCTCTACGAAAAAACGATGGAGGCCGCACGACAATACAAGGTACGTGAGATTGTGATCGGGGGCGGTGTCTCGGCCAACCAAAGACTGCGGCAGCGTTTTCTTACGCAGGACGAGTTCCGTGTTCATATTCCCCCTCTACCCTATTGTACGGATAATGCTGCCATGATTGGTGCAGCGGGCTATTTCCGTTACACTTCAGGGCGCCTGGACGATTTGAGCATCGATGCTCTTCCCAGCTGGCCGCTTACATAACTAAACCGCCGGCAGCTGTCCCGGGCCGCCGGCGGTTTAGCAAGAGGAGAATGCTGATGATATTATATGCAAAAGGGTTAAAAAAGACTGATAATTTCGTTAGAGTTTAATTAGAGTTTTGGATCATCGTTGAATTTCCAAGAGGCGGTCATGGCCAGCTAAATCCTGATACAAGTGAATTTCCGCCTGTTCAAAAACATCATACGCGATCGAAAGCGCCGCCAGTCCTTGAGAAGCGTCAATCTCCAGAATCATTCGCCCTCCAGGCGAAAGAAGACGTGGAGAACGCTGAAGCAGGCGCCGGATGAGCGTCAAACCATCTTCACCGCCATCCAAAGCCAGCGTAGGCTCGCGACCATAAATCGGCAATTGATGCAAGCGCTGGGTAGGGATATAGGGCAAATTGGCAACAATCAAATCAAAAGGGGACATCTCAAGATATTCCGGAGCAAGATCGGCTTCTAGGAAGGTAATCCGGTCAGCGACTTTAAAACGTTCGGCATTCCGTTGCGCTACAGCTAAAGCGGGAGCAGAAATGTCTGTGGCGACGACGGTGATTTGCGGCAAATTGACTGCTAGTGCAATCGCAATGCAGCCACTGCCCGTCCCAACATCGAGCACCCGTAACGAAAACCGAGAGACAAGATGTTCCTTGTTCTTTTCGAGCCTTTCCAGTCGTTGTCGCAGCCAAGCGATGGCGCGTTCCACCAAAAGTTCGGTTTCGGGACGGGGAATCAAGACATCAGGTGTAACTTCAAAGACAAGGCGATAGAATTCCCAAGATCCTAGCACGTAGGGCAAAGGCTCACCGGCTTCTAGACGCTGTAGAGCACTTTCCAAAGAAGCAAGGGTCTGAGAATCCAAATGCGAATCCAAATGAGCCGCCAACCAAGAGCGCGACTTACCTAACAGTTTTGCTAAGACCACTTGAGCATCCAGCTCAGGCGTATCGCTGATCTGGCGCAGCCGACGCGCTGCTTGTTCCAACACCGACCTAATAGCCAAGGGAGAGAACGTTTTCACAACTTTTATTCGTCCTCCTCCCAATCAGAACCGGCCAACCGTTGTGCTTGGTCGGCTGTAGCGAGTTGCGTGATAAATTCGTCCAGATCGCCATCCAGAACTGCTGGAAGGTTATAACTAGAATAGCCGATGCGGTGGTCGGTAACGCGGTTTTGGGGAAAATTGTAGGTGCGGATTTTTTCCGAGCGTTCCCCAGTGCCCACTTGAGCTCGTCGTTCGGTATCAATGCTCGCACGGCGCTTTTGTTCTTCAAGCTCATACAGACGAGCGCGCAGAATCGAAAGCGCTCGCATCTTATTCTGGAGCTGTGAACGTTCATCCTGGCAGGTAACTACCATACCGGTCGGTTTATGGTAGATCCGCACCGCAGTCGAGTTTTTCTGGACATTTTGGCCGCCGGCTCCCGAGGAACGAAAGACCTCAATTTCAAGATCTGATTCAGGAATCTCGATATCCACTTCATCCACCTCGGCCAACACGGCAACTGTGGCCGTCGAGGTGTGAATGCGTCCTGAGGATTCGGTTATCGGTACGCGTTGCACACGGTGGACACCTGACTCGTACTTGAGTTTGGAATACGCCCCTTGACCACGAATAGAAACCACCACCTCTTTGAAACCACCGATTCCAATTTCGTTGGCTGAGACAATTTCGTACTTCCAGCCTTGGCGTTCGGCATAGCGTGTATACATGCGAAACAAATCAGCAGCAAAGAGCGCCGCTTCGTCGCCGCCTGTACCAGCGCGTATCTCAATAAAAACGTTCTTTGAGTCGCGCGGGTCTTTTGGCAAGAGCATTTGCTTCAGCTCTTCTTCCAAAGCCTCGGCGCGAGGTGTCAAGTCTTCGATTTCCATCTCGGCCAGGGAGCGCATTTCTTCATCAGCTTCAGTCTCAAGAAGTGAGCGAGCATCTTCGATGCGTTTGAGTGTCTGGCGGTACTCACGAATCTTCTCCACCAGCGGCTCAAGCTCAACTCGCTCACGATTCAACTCCGCCGCGCGTTCGTAGTCGGCTCCACTTTCAGCCAATTCTTGGGTGAGATGTTCATAACGTTCTTCAATCGCAATCAATTTTTCCAGCATAGATTGTCCTTAACACCAAAAACTCGGTTGCAAGAAACCCTGAGTTCGAACATAGAGATAGAGCAGAGAATCCCCAGACACGTTTCTGTTGAGAAACAGATGCGTCTCCCAAATCTCTATCGTTCCCTTCCAAATCTTTTCGCAACGGATTCACGAAAAATCCCGCGCTCTTCCTTAGGAAAATACGCCCGGCGATTATACCCCCACCCACCCCAGAAAACCAGAAAGAAGCGCCTTCCTGTAGGCTTTGACCTTCCGACAGAGTGTAAACACCTCATAACGAGTTGTTAGATTCTCGACCAGGATAGACACTCCAATCCGGTCCGATAGGGCTTGGCAAACAAACCGGACGTATGTTAGACGCTACGAGATAACCAGGGACAAGATCATCGAAATCACGACAATCGCCGAGATGATCACAAACACAATTTGATAAAGGCGTATTTTTCGTTGTTGCGCTGTTAAGCGAGACTTACGTGTTGTCATAGCTCTTCCTACGTCGAGAGAATTCCATGAGCGCGCAAAGCCTTTTTGATAGCCGCTTCAAGCTCATCAAGTGCGACCGGCTTGGTGACATAACTATCTGCACCCAAGGCTAACGCCTTATCGATAAGAACTTCAGCGGCTTCGGTAGAAAGCATCACAACTGGGATGTCTTTGAACTCCTTGCGACGACGCAAGAATTCCAGCAGGTCAATGCCGCTCACCTCAGGCATATTAATATCTAGAATAAACAAGTAGGGACGCTCGCCTGCCAATAAGCGTTGCGCCGCCGGCCTAGCGCCTAAAAAGATGCGAGACGAAAAATCGAGCAAGCGCAACATCAGCTGAATGGCGCGTCCCATGTCCTCATCATCATCGACAATCCAGATTTCTCGCATCTCTTGCTGCCTTCACACCAGATGAGCCAAAATCTTTTGCGCCAGCGCCGGTGTAATGCCCGGGACGCGAGCCAGCTCTTCAGGAGAAGACGAGCGAATCTTATCCACAGAACCAAAATATTGCAAGAGCGCCTTGCGACGGGTGGGACCAATGCCCGGAATAGCATCCAACGCCGAAGCCAAGCTCGCCCGTTCGCGACGCCGACGATGCGCCTGAAGAGCAAAGCGATGAGCTTCGTCGCGGATGCGTTGCAGCAAAAACAAGCCCTGCGAACTGCGCGGAAGTAGGAGCGGCTCCGAACGCTGTGGGAAGAAAATTTCCTCTTCCTGCTTCGCCAACCCAATGACCGGGACTCGATCCTGTAGGCCAAAATGCACCAAGACAGCCATTGCGCGTCCGAGTTGTCCCTTGCCGCCATCAACGATGAGTAGGTCAGGAAGGCGAGCGAAGGCTTCATCCGGCTTTGCGCCGGGCGTAACTTTCATTTCTTGGTAGGCTTGCCAACGTCGAAAACGGCGCATCAAAACCTCTTCCATCGAGGCAAAATCATCCGGTCCTTGAACGCTCTTGATATTGAAGCGACGATAGAGTTTACGCGCTGGAACGCCTTGTTCAAAAACCACCATGGAGCCAACTGACATAACGCCCTGAGTGTTGGAAATATCGTAACATTCAATCCGATTCGGCGGATGAGAAAGCCCCAACGCTTGCTGCAATTCGGCTAGTGCTTGCTCCTGGCGGTGTGTATCGGCCTGCCATTGGGCGCGCAATGCAGCCAAGGTCTCAGCTGCGTTTTCAGCCGCCATCGCCACTAACTGATGGGGAGGCCCTTCGCGCGGAGTAAGAATCTCTACTTTTTGGCCGCCTCGTCGTGAGCGCAACCACTCCTGAATGATACGCGCTTCTTCGATCTGTTCTGGCAGTAAAATTTCATCGGGAATGCTGGCCGCCTCTGAGTAAAACTGTTGTATAAACTGTGCCAGCACGCCTGCATCAGGAGTATCTTCCGCTCCTTCTAGGACAAAGGTTTCCCGTCCTAGCAATTTTCCACCGCGAATAAAGAAAACTTGTACGCAGGCATCGCCATCAGCGCGCGCAAGCGCTAGCACATCTGAATCCTTATATTCGGACGGAAAGACCACTTTTTGGCGTTCCAAAATCGTCTTAAGGGCCCTGATTTTATCCCGCAAAGCAGCCGCACGCTCGAATTGGAGTGCCTCGGCGGCTCGTTCCATTTCATTCTGGATCCGAGCCAGTACGACTTCTGTTCGACCATTCAGAAACGATTCTAGGTCAGCTATCATCTGACGGTATTCCTCGCGCGTCACTGCCCCAATGCAGGGCGCAAGGCATAATTTGATATCGTAATAAAGACAAGCGCGCGTATCCTTACCGGTAATTGGACGATCACAAGTCAAATAGGGAAAAACACGGCGCAAGACATCCAAAGTCTGATGTACAGCCCAGGCTGAGGCAAACGGCCCAAAGTAGCGCGCCCCGTCCGGCTGAATCAAGCGCGTCATCGTGACGTGAGGGAAATCTTCCTGCCAATGAATTTTGATATATGGATAGCGCTTATCATCCTTGAGCCTGACATTGTACTTAGGACGATATTTCTTGATGAGATTCATCTCAAGGATGAGCGCTTCCAATTCCGAATCGACAATGATCCACTCAATATCTGCAACTTCGCGTACTAATCTGCGGGTCTTGTTATCGTGGCTTTGGTCGGCATGAAAGTAGGAGCGAACGCGGTTGCGTAGATTGACCGCTTTGCCGACATAAATCACCCGCCCCTCCGCGTTTTTCATCAAATAACAACCCGGACGAGAGGGTAATGTCTTGAGGATTTCGCTTAGGTGAGCGGAAAGTTCCATAGCTGCTCTTATTTTACCGTGAGCTCGCCATCCTTTGCTATTTCCCTACGTGCCCTCTTACAAAAGATGTCGCAACGGCCTGAATGCTACCACCAGGTAAAGGCCAGCTCTGGCAAGCCAACGTTCAGCACCTCTTCTTGCACTATGCCTGGCCTGAGGGATCACCTTACTCTGGTTTTGTTTGCCGCCCAAAGCAACTGAGATAGCCGATCTTAGCTTGCGAGGCTTAGCGGCCATTTCAACCTTCTACCAACCTGAAAGTTTTGAGAAAACAATCATCGTTGCCGCTGCTAAGGAGACAGCTCGCAGGGATAGGAAAAGCTACCCAAAGATAGCCCATGACCCAGATCGGATTTTCCTCCCGGCGAGTGCGGACAAGAAAAATGTCGAGTATCTAGGTCATCCACAAATCTATCCAAGCCCTATCCTAACCAAAAACGAACCTCCTGTCCTTCTAGCAAAGAAGCCAGAGCGCTAACATCTCTTATGGACAATAATTTTGTCGGTGTTCCTCGAATGTCACAGCAAAATTGTGCAAACCTGAGCGGTCGCATTTTGCCTGAAAATAAAAATAAGGCGATTCGGCTGGATAGGCGACCGCCCGCAACGCTGCCACACCTGGACTGCAAATCGGCCCAGGCGGCAGGCCATGGACAAGATACGTGTTATACGGCGAGTTGACCTGTAAATCGCCTTGCGCCAGCGGTGTCTTCCACCAGGTGTTCTGTTCAGGAATAAACCCCAAGGCATACTGAACGGTTGGATCGGTCTGAAGCATCATCCCGGCAGCCAGTCGGTTATAAAACACCGAGGCAATTAACGGCATCTCATCGTCAACCACCGCCTCACGCTCGATGATGGAAGCAAGGGTCACTGCCTGGTAAAGCGTCAACCCGCGCGCTGCGTAGGCCTCAAGATACTCCGGTGGAAGACGGACAAAAAAAGTTTGCACCAATACCGAAACCAATTGCTTCGCTGTGGTCGTGCGGGGAAGGATGTAAGTATCAGGATAGAGAAACCCTTCGGCAGAAGCACCAGCCGGAATTAAATCTGGCGAGAAAGGAGGCGAGGCTGCTGCCATCAAGAAAGCCTCGGGAGAAATCTCCAGCCCAGAAGTAGGCAGCGAAGCCGCCACTTCCTCTAACCGCCAGCCGGCCAGGACGGTAAATTTCACCTCAGTTCGCTCTGCCGATTGTAAAGTCTCGGCAATCGAGCGTGCAGTCATTGCAGAGTTGAGCCGGAAGGTGCCGACTTGAATAGAAGAATCCATGCCGCTCCAGATGAGATACAAGCGAAATAAGCGCGCATCCGGGATGAGACCCATCTGCTCAAGACGGTTAGAGATAGATAGTACACTCTCGCCAGGTTGAATGACAAACAACCGCTCTTCACCCGCAGCGTTGTGAGGAGTCAAAAGCAAATCTGCATGCAAAAGCAATTGCGCTCCGATATAGAATCGTTGCCAGGAAGGCAAAGAAGCGCTAGGAGCGCCAAAAACTTTCTCTGCCAGCGCAGGAACGCCAAACCCAACCGATAGGAGAAACAACGCCAAAAACGATAAAAACCAAAGCACAGCTGACAGCAAACGACGACGTCCTCGCCTCATGACTCACGCCTCATCAAGTCAACCGTCGCATCCAAGTATGATTGAAGCAAAAGAGCCGCGGCAAGCGAATCGAGATGCCCTTGTCGGTCTCGCCGGCGTACCCCCATTTCCAAACGAATAGCGCGGGCATCCTGCGTGGTGAACGCTTCATCCCACAAAATCACCGGCAAGCCTGTTTCAGCTCGTAACGCCTCAGCCAAACGAGCAGCTCGACGCCCAGCTTCATTCGGCTTCCCATCCTCCTGAAAAGACTGTCCGACCACAATCAGACCGACTTCTTGCTGACGAACCACCTCGCAAATCGCCGCCACATCTTGCTGACGCGAACGATGCTGTAGCACGGTCAACGGGCGCGCAATCAAGCCGGTTGGGTCGCTAATCGCCAAACCAATTCGTTTGAGACCCGGGTCAATTCCAAGAACACGCCTAGGCATTTTGCAATCAAGGCATCCTGAAAGAGAAATGAATGCGCGCAGGTAACAAAGGCAAATAATTCCACCAGACGGGGGTGAGGACAATCTGCGGTGTACCGGCCAGAGGAAAACTCTTTGCAAGAATTGCCGCTGCTTGATCGGGTGTCTTCCCCAGAACCTTGAAAGACATCTCCAAACGATCAGGCTGTCCATGCAAAGATCGTTTGCAAGCAAGCAAAGCGCGCAACAGCCCATCCGCTTGGACCTGAAAATCCTGCACCAACTCACACCGGAGCGAATCGCGGAGAGGGGCAAAACCCGCGGGCAACGCAGCCTCCAAAGCATTTCGAGCAAACGCCAGCCAATCGCTTTCGACCACATACTGCGCTTCGCAAGTCAAACGCATCACAAGCGCAAGCCATTCACCGGTCTGATGCTCGGCCGGAAAAAACACTTCATGCGGGGTTCCAACGATTCGCATTGTCTCGATGACAAGATGAGCACCCGGAGGAGCCGAAGACTGTAAAGCAAGCCGACAATCTTCGGTCAAAAGTGTACGCAGTTGCTCTCGCAAGACTTGACGATCTGCGGCTGTTTGAATAGGAGCAAGCCTCTCACTGCCGCCGTACGTTGGCTCCAAGTTGGTCACTGCGAGGTCGGCGCCGAGAGCGCCTTCCACAGCTGTCAAGGCTCCAGCAGGCAGATTGCCTTGTGTCCCAGCTTGCAAAGCTTGAACAGCCACATCAGCAAAGGTCCCTGGGCCAGGCGGTAGGAACACATCTTGCAAGGTAGCAAAGCGCACTGCCGGCTCCTTTGCCGTCCGCACAACTGTTCCAGCGGGTATAGTTAAGGAGCGGAGCGTTAAGTTCTCCAGACGCACGCGCCCAACTGCTGCGGCATCCGGTACTGTCTTTTGACCGCTCACCCGAGCGGTTAGACTTCTTTCTACGTTGACCTGCAGCGTGCGGGCTGGAATAAGGCCAGAGCTTTCTCCTCCCATCTGCGGACCGGCCAAAAGGGTTAGTTCCAGGCGTTGCACACTCGAAGCAGGCGACACTTCAATCGAAGCTGAGGGGAAAAAGATAGCCGCGATGGACAACATCGCCAACAACCCTAAGCTCAAGAAAAACACATGCCAGAAAAACGATAAACGATCCGAACGCCAACGAGGCAGAGAATCCCGCAGCCGGCGCAAATCTGGTCGAGGAGCTGAGCGGCGTGGTAGAGACGAACCGGACCTCGGCCACGGCGTGTTTTGCGCCTCTAGAGCGGTGCGAAACACCGGAAGACCCACCTCGGCACAACGTAGATACAAGCTCGAAGAACGGGCAACCACTCCTAGTTGTGCGCCCAACGAAACAGCGCGTCGTTGCAGTCGGCGTAGGTCAAGCGTCCTCCATTGACTTTCCAAGCGGCGCGGAAAAATCAACAAGACGCGCGATGCCTTCGTCCAGGAGATTTTTTCTCCGGCCGAGATTACATCATCATGCTCATCCAGTTGAATCACCTGGGTCTTCATTGCCCCCGATTATATCGTAGCTCTGAAACAGGATCCGAATCTACAACCAACGCAAGGCAGGGCGTTCTAAGATGCGGTCTTTCCAAGTAGCTGTGCCTGAGGCAGTCTGAACAAAGGAGCGCAAAGCTACCAGTAAGAACAAAAACGCTTGCACCGGATAGAGCAAAGCCAAAGCATGAGGGAACTTAAAACGCCGATAGGCCAGATTCCATAAGATAAACGTCAGGGCGATTGCCAGCGCAGCAGCTTCGGGCGAAAAGAGGGTAAACGGATACCCCACCCAATGCGCAACCAACGCCAACGGCGGTTCCAGAAACACGATCGTCAACAATGTCCACGCCAGCAAGTAGGGCAAAACACGATATCCGAAGACGGCAAAAATGCTCTTACCGAAACCGTTGACCGCGCCCCAGAAATCGCGGTACATGCGGCAGGAAACATGGCTTGTCCCATCCAAAAAGCGCCATCGGCCTCCACTCTGCACCACGCGCCGTCCCAAATAAACATCATCCACCAATGCAGAACGTACCGCCTCATAACCGCCAACGCGCTCATATGCCTCGCGGCGGAAAAGCATAAACTGACCAATCGTAACCGATAGCGCAGCCCAACGCCGATGCCGCGCCAAGCGCAACGGTAGAAACGTCAAAATGCCAACCGCCATAAAAGGTACGATGAGTTTCTCTCCCCAAGTGACAACCTCTTGGCGCGGGAAAGCGGTTACCAAATCGGCGCGTTCGGCCAAAAGGGCCGAAACGCTTGCCTGTAGCATATCCGGCGCGTGACGGGTATCCGCATCGGTAAACAGGAACAGTTCGCCTTCGGCTGCCTGCGCCAATTGATGACAAGCCCAATGCTTACCTAGCCACCCCTTTGGTAGGGGCGCTCCGTGCAGAACCCGCAAGCGAGAATCCTGACTCGCCAAGCGATTCAAGATCTGCGGTGTCGCATCGCTTGAGTGATCGTCTAAAACGAGAACTTCAAAATCTGGGTAATCTTGGGCAAGGAGAGAAGCGACACAAGCCTCAATGTTCAGTTCTTCATTGCGCGCTGGCACCAACACCGAGACCCGTGGCCAATGCGAGGCGCGTGGATATTGATCAAAGCGGCGGATGGTAAAAAGATTGACCAACGCTGTAACCAACCCAAAGAGTAGAAAAAGCAAGACGAACTGTTCGTGAGGCGTGAACGGCAACATCAGACACCCCTTCGCGCCAACAACGCCATCACCCAAGGTCGCAAGTGTGGGCGCCGTGCTAGGTCCTGGCGATGCTTCCAAACAACCACTGCCGCATTGAGTGCGGCGAAAGTCACCATCCAAGGCTCGCCTGTCAGAAAAGCATAGACCAACAAGGGCGCAAAGCCCGAGCAAGCCGACCAGGCATCCTCGGTTTGAAGCAGGGTGAATGGCAAAGCGAGCAAAGCATAGATGGGAAAAACCCACCAGCCAATCAATGCCAACCATGCCCCTCCGCTTGCGGCCAACGCCTTTCCACCACGAAATCCAAGAAATGGCGAAAACGCATGACCGACAATCGGTGCCAAGAGCACCGGCAGCAGACTCCACCCAGAAAGGCCGGCGCGTTGCGCCAGATACACCGGGAGGAAACCTTTGGCAATATCCAAGAAGATAGCAGGAATACCGGCTTTCAGGCCACCAGCGCGTAAGGCGTTCGCTCCGCCCGGGTTTCCATCGCCCACCGTGCGAATATCGCGCCCGACAACCAACTTACCCATCAAGAGCGAAAAGGGAACAGCGCCGAGAAAAAAGCCCAAAAGAGACCAAAACAAAATCGGCAGCATTCCAACCGCCTCCAAAATCTGATTTCAAAAGTTAAAACACAGCCAAGTTGTCGAGTTGCGCAGGCAAGATTAGAAAGCACAAAGCGCCTCGTTGCAAAGCATCAGAAAAATCTCACGTCAAGTGCCTGTTTCATCACTTCTGGCGTTCTTGGAATGCATTCCCCGGTTATTCGACAGATACCTCAGCTCGTCTTCTCAGCTACCCAAGCCCTAACGGACGCCAAAGCCTGGGGCACTTTTTCGATAGTTTTTCCTCCACCGAAGGCCAGGTGCGGTGCGCCTCCTCCGCCAGCGCCAAGTTGACGCGAAATATGACTCGCCAGCTCACCTGCTTTGAGGCCGCGTTGGATGAGGTCGTATGTCACCGTTGTCATGACAATTGCCTCACCCTCGACAGTCGAGACAATGGCGCAAACCCCTTGATGCGGATAACGTTCGCGGAACTTATCTGCCAGTCGAGCCAACGTCTCACGGTCGAGGCCGTCCATCTGAACAGCCAAAAGACGCACATCGTTGATCGTCTCCACCTGCCCCAGAAACGTCCCAAAGCTTGAGAGCGCTAACTGGGCCTTGAGTGCAGCAACTTGCTTGCGCGCTGAGGCGAGTTCCTGTTGCAATATCTCCGCACGGTTCGGTACTTCTTCAGGAGTTGTCTTGAGGATGCTGGCCGCTTGCTTGAGCGCCTTAAAGCGACGAGCAATAAGGGCATAGGCCCCGCGTCCGGTCACCGCTTCAATACGGCGCACGCCCGCAGCAGCCGACGACTCGGAAACAATAAGGAATGCGCCGACATCCGATGT
>JANWWB010000267.1 GCA_025056515.1 Anaerolineales bacterium | reverse complement strand
ATAATGATCGCCGGATTGTTCACCAGAGCGCGTGCGATGGCTACGCGTTGCTGCTGGCCGCCTGAAAGTTCCGTGGGTTTATGGTGGAGGCGTTCACTTAATCCAACTGCTTCGAGTGCCGCTCGCGCCCGTTCGCGACGTCCTTGGCGGACTCCAGCGTAGCGTAAAGGCAGTTCCACATTTGCCAATGCTGTTGAACGAGGAAGCAGGTTAAAGGATTGAAAGACAAAGCCGACCTTTCGATTGCGGATACTGGCTAGTTCGTCATCGCTCAAGGAAGAGACCAGCTCTCCATCTAGATAGTATTCGCCCGAGGTGGGCTGGTCCAGACAACCTAGCAGATTCATGAGGGTGGATTTGCCCGAACCGGAAGGCCCCATAATCGCTACCACTTCCCCGCGCTCGACTTCAAAGGAAACGCCGTTTAGAGCGCGCACTTCTACTTGTCCCATGTTGTAGATCTTGGTCAAATTTTTGGCACGAATCACACAATCGCTCATAATGCCTTCCTAACGCCGGAAGAAAGGTGGCTCTCCATTCGGCTGGGTCAGTTCGAGAGGTGGATTGAGAATGATGGTATCGCCTTCTTGCAAGTCGCCGCTTGCTACTTCGCTGTAGAGGTCTGAAGTGGCGCCCAAGACAATCTCCACTCGTTCGGGTTGACCATTTCGCAAGACGAAAACGTATCGCTTTCCCTCGATCAGTCGCACGGCTCGGTTGGGCACAAGCAAGACGTTCGGTTTTTCGGTCACAAGGATTGTGACGGCTGCTGTCATGCCGGGTTTGACGTTCGCGTCGGGATTGGTGAGTTCAATCGTGACTAAAAAATTCACTACTCCTTGGGTAATCGTACCTGCCCGGGCAATTTGAATGACCCTGCCTTTGTATTGCTTGCCTAAAATGGCGTCAAATGTCAAGGTAACCGGCTGACCAATGGCAACACTGTTGATGTTGACTTCTGAAACCTGAACATCAACCAAGTAGCGTGATAGGTCATCAATCCGGAAACCGACTGTGCCTGGGCTGACCTGGTCTCCGGGAAGAGGATTGGCAATGGTCACGGTTCCGTCGAAAGGTGCAATCAACTGGGACATTCGAACGGCAGCACGAGCGGCATCGACACGGGCTTGCGCTGCCAGGATGTCATTCGGGTCTGGTCCATTTTTGAGACGTTCCCACTCTCGCTGGGCGTCTTCTAATTGCGCTTGTGCTAGGGCTAGGTTAGCGCGGGCTTTTTCGATGTCAGTTCCCGTTGGAACACCCAAGAAGTAGTTTAGATTCCTTTCGGCGCGCTCGACCGCTTGGCGGGCATTGTAAAGCGCTGTATACGCTTGGGCTTTCTGTGGATCGTCATCTGGTTTGTTCTCAAACATAGCATAGACAGCCTCTGCTTGTTTGAGGTTGTTTTTGGCCAGGGTCAGTTGCGCTTGCGCATTGAGCAAATCTTCGCTGGTAGCTCCTCGATTCGTATTAAGGAGAGCGTCCAGATTCGATTTCGCGCGGTCGTAGTTCTGTTTGGCGTTGACGAGCGCCAGTTGAGCTTGCGCCTGGGTGATTTTTGAAAGCATCAGGTTTTGCAGGGCGCGCTCGGCGGCTACCAAGTCTGCCTGAGCTAGGATGATATTTTGCGGCAACGAAGTCGGGCTAAGCGTTGCCAATATATCACCGGCTTTTACCTTGTCGCCTAATTTGACGTTTACTTGAGCTACCTGACCACTGGTTTGCCAAGTCAAGATGGCGGTCTGATTAGCGCGCACGTTGCCTGTTGCTCCCACATTGGCGATGAGAGTCCCGCGCTCGATTTTTGCTGTCTGATAAGCGCTTTCAAGCGCTTGTTGTCGGTTAGCATTGCGTACTGTCCAAAAGATAGCCACAGCAGCGACTAAGAGTACCAAAAACACAAGCCCTTTCCGTCTCCACAAGGCTTGCCAACCTTTCTTTGGCGCGCTGACCGAAGTTGTCATAAGAAACTGCCTCCTTAAATCTTTGCTGTCCATCATTGTAATCAAATTTAGAGAAATTAACCCTTCTTGGCATGACTTGTCTAACATAATATTTACAATATAGAACGGATTTCAGTTTTTTTGTATTCGGATGTCCTGAATCATTGTGATAATTGTCGCTTGCATTGGTGACATTTACGCCTGTGTATAGACAATGAGTGTGGGTATCATATATCAAAACTCTTGGGCGAGATGCCCAAAGTTTTGGAGGTGCCTATGCAGAACATACCGAGTGAATATCTAGAAATTGACCGGAAGGCGCGTGTCTACGCTCCTTATCAGGATTTATCGTTACGACCTCCGACAGAACGCGTGTGCGACTTCGGCGATGTGGTAATTCCCCTGGACTCGGAACGTGCCATGCAAGAGGCTGCGCGTTGTATCCATTGTCCTGATCCAGCACCTTGTATGGTTGCTTGCCCTTGCCATAACGATATTCCTTCGGCTATGTGGCTCATTGAACAAGGGCAATACCTCGAAGCAGCTCGGTTGTATCGGCAAACGAGTTCGTTGCCGGAGATCTGCGCGCGAGTCTGTCCGCATGAACAGTTGTGTCATGGTTCTTGTGTTCTGAATAAGAACCATGAACCGGTTCTTTGTGGACCGTTGGAAATGTTTGTCACCTGTTACGAGCGCAAGACAGCTGGCGTGGCCATTCCGGTCGGTCAACCGACGGGAAAGAAGGTAGCAATCATCGGCGCCGGTCCTGCTGGTTTGGGATGTGCAGACATCTTACTCCAGCGCGGTCACTCTGTGACCTTTTTTGATGCAAAGCCGGCACCGGGCGGTTTGCTCACCTATGGCATTCCGAATTTCAAACTTTCCAAGGATGTTGTGTTCTGTCGTTGGGCCGACTTTGAAAAAGCCGGCGCCAAGTTTGTT
>JANWWB010000069.1 GCA_025056515.1 Anaerolineales bacterium | reverse complement strand
AATTGGTGACGCAACTGTTCGGCGACCGCGCCATCATCGCTAATGCTACCGGGTGTTCATCAATCTACGGAGGTAACTTACCGACCACACCTTATGCCCCGAACAAAGAAGGTCGCGGTCCGTCCTGGTCCAACAGCCTGTTTGAAGACAATGCTGAGTTTGGACTGGGATTCCGGCTGACACTCGATAAACAGCGTGATTACGCCCGCCAACTCTTACCCCAATTCGCTGCCGAAGTCGGTGAGCAACTTGTAGACGAACTGCTCAACGCTGACCAGACAACCGACTTGGGCATCAAGAAGCAACGTGAACGAGTCGCCATTCTGAAAGAGAGACTCGGTAAGTCCAAGCATCCAGAGGCAGCTAACTTGTTAGCAGTCGCTGATGCTTTGGTTAAGAAATCCGTCTGGATTATCGGCGGCGACGGTTGGGCCTACGACATCGGCTACGGCGGTCTCGATCATGTCCTTTCAACCGGTTACGACGTCAATTTGCTCGTCCTGGACACCGAAGTGTACTCCAATACCGGTGGACAGGCCTCCAAAGCCACGCCGCGCGGTGCAGTCGCTCGCTTTGCCGCTCAAGGCAAGAGCATGCCCAAGAAAGACCTCGGCTTGATGGCAATTGCTTACGGACATGTCTACGTTGCGCGCGTAGCAATGGGATATAACGACGCCCACACCTTAAAAGCCTTCTTGGAAGCCGAGTCTTATCCTGGCCCCTCGCTCATCATCGCCTATAGCCACTGTATTGCTCACGGCATCGACATGGCCAAGGGGTTAGAACATCAGAAGATGGCTGTCCAATCCGGTCTATTCCCGCTCTATCGCTATGACCCACGCTTGGCCGCCGAAGGGAAGAATCCGTTCCAGATCGATTGCAAAGAACCCAGTATCCCGGTTGAGCAATACATGTACAGCGAGACCCGCTTCCGCATGCTCACCCAAAGCGATGAAGCCCGCGCTGAACAGTTACTCCAGCTTGCACGCCAAGATGCCAAGGCTCGCTGGAACTTCTATTCTCACTTGGCCTCAATGCACTACGGCAACAAAGTCTAAAACTGCCCGACGATGGGACAGAACACATCTCTGTCCCATCGTCCTTCCCTAGGATCAGCCTCTTCGGAGAACAATCTCCTGTCTTCATCCGAATCATGGTGAAGCTTACCAGGAGACGCCTCCAAGAAACCGCCTGGCAAGCAAGCTAAAAGGAGATCTTTATGACTGACCTGAGCACCACTTATCTTGGTCTACAACTCAAAAATCCGATTGTAGCCTCAGCCTCGCCGCTCTCGGAAAAAATCGAAATTGCAAAACAACTCGAAGAAGCCGGCATCTCGGCCATTGTGATGTACTCGCTCTTTGAAGAACAAATTATTCACGAAAGCCTGGAACTCGACCATTTCCTGTTCACCGGTACAGAAATCTCGCCTGAAATTACTTCTTTCTATCCACAAACCGGCCGCTACAGCCTGAAACCGGATGCTTACCTCGAGAAAGTAACGCAACTCAAGAAAGCCGTCAGTATCCCGGTCATTGGTAGCCTGAACGGTGTCTCGACCGGCGGCTGGGTCAAGTACGCCCGCCGAATCGAGGAGGCCGGCGCCGACGCCCTCGAACTCAATCTATACTACCTGCCGGTAGACCCGAATTTGACCTCTTCTGCCCTAGAGGACAACTATATTGCCCTGGTGAGCGAAGTCTGTAACAGTGTGCGTATTCCGGTATCTGTCAAACTCAGCCCCTATTTTACTGCCCTTCCCAACGTAGCAAAGCGGATGGCCGCCGTGGGGGCCAAGGGACTTGTGCTCTTCAACCGTTTCTACCAGCCAGATTTGGACATCGAGAACCTTGAAGTCCTGCACACATTAGAATTGAGCACTTCCTCCGAAATGCGTCTGCCGCTGCGTTGGGTTTCTATCCTATACGGCAAAATCAACATAGACTTGGCGCTAACCAGCGGTGTCCATACAGCAGAAGATGTCATCAAAGCTATAATGGCTGGGGCAAAAGCTGTCTTATTGGCTTCCGCCCTGCTCAAACACGGTCCAGGTTACGTCTCTTCCCTTTTGACGGATATACAAACTTGGATGGAAGCCCATGAATACGACTCTATATCCCAGATGCAGGGGAGCTTAAGTCAGGCCAAAGTGGCTGATCCGGCCGCTTATGAACGAGCAAACTATATGAAAGTCTTGCAATCTTTCCGAACGCTTCCCTAAAGCCGAGCACCTAGTTAGAAAAAGGCAATCAAAACAGCCTCTGCTGACAAGCGGAGGCTGTTTTTTGTAGGTTGCGTATCGAAAAGACCAAACAAACGTTATTCCAGTAATTCGGCTTCTTCACCGCCCTTCTTCTGGCGATACGTAATCCGTCCACGCGTCAAGTCGTAGGGAGACATTTCAACCTTTACCCGGTCCCCAAGCAAAATGCGAATGTAATATTTGCGCATTCTGCCTGATAAATAGGCAAGAACTTCGTGCCCATTGTCCAAGCGGACTTTAAACTGAGTACCGGGCAAAGCTTCCACCACCGTTCCTTCGACTTGTATTTTTTCTTCGTTTGCCATACAACCTCTTGCTCGATAAGCCGATTATTCCTCTTGGACAACCTGGCGACGCTTGAGACGGCGCATCGCCTTCTTCCGCTCCATGCGCCGTTGCTCGCTTTTGGAAATAAACCAGCGCTTACGGCGCACTGTGCTCAAGACGCCGCTTTTAACCACCTTTTTGCGGAAGCGTTTCAGCAGCGAATCCTGTGACTCGTTGGGGCGCAAATTGACAATCGTCATCGTTCTCACCTCCTT
>JANWWB010000040.1 GCA_025056515.1 Anaerolineales bacterium | reverse complement strand
AGGAGGCCGAGTCAAGCCATGCACGGCAATCGTTTGCAACAAGCCAAGCTGAGAGAATTTGGCTTACCCTAAAGCCGTTAAGGTCAAGCCAATCATCACCAGGCCAATCCCGACCAGTTTAGGCCAAGCTGCCGATTCTTTGCGTAGCAAGATACCTAGCGCGGCGCCAATCGGAATAGAGAGTTGACGGAAAGCCGAAACATAACTCACATCGCGGACATAAGCCATAGCCGTCAAGACCAAGCCATAGGTGAGCAAGATAACAACTCCCATGACGGCGGCCTCTCCCCAATCCGTCTTCTGCGCTCGAAACAAAGCCTGACGTTCTCGTTCACAACCCAGGAGAAAGACTGTCATAAACCCAGTAATACTCAGCGACTCCAGCTCAGCAAAAAGTAACGCCCAACCAAAGGGAGAAAGGGGCGTATCAGGTAAAGAGCGCAAGATGCGCAGTGCTTGGTCATCAAGCAACGTGTAAGCAGTAACTCCCACCGCAGCCAGAAGAGCAAAAAGCACCCAACGATGACGGTAATATCGCGGATGCAGATGACTAAAATCCGGGTGAGGCAAGAGAAGACACCCTATCGTCACAAGGGAAAAGCCCAGATAAGCCAAAGCGGTAATCTGTTCGCCTCGCCCCAAAACAGCGCTGAGGAGAGCCACCAAGACCACCGGTAGCGAACGCGCCAAAGGATAAGCCAACGATAGTTCGCCGGTTCGGTAAGCCGCTGCCAAAGAAATATAATAGGCCGCCTGCACTGCCCCGGTAGCAGCAAGCAGCGCCCATACAACCGGTGGAATGACCAACAAACCGGCCCGGAAAACGAACAACAACGGCGAAAGAATCACCGCCGAGGCCGCAGTCGCCATTAAGAAGAACGCTGCCGGTGGATTGCGGCGCTTACTAAGGAAGTTCCACAAGGCATGGGTAAAAGCAGACAGTGAAACAAGAAACAAAGCAGGAAGGGTCATATTCAAGCTACCATGCAAGCGGAAGCGAATCGGTCATGCCCTTCCGTTGTCACAAAACGACCATCGGAGAGACAAAGAGACGAGAGCAACAACCGAGGAGTCCCATTCTAGGTCTAGGGTATTTTTCGAGACCAGATTATATCCCTAGATGATAGGAGGGCCCAGAGGACAATCAACTCCAACTCCTTGATGTCTGCCTGGCTGGCTGAAAAGACGTTTCCCAGCAAGAAAGATAACTTTGTTGAACACATCTTGAGCATACATCACATCAGACTTGTGGAAGACGCGCAAGAATTTAGGTACAATTCAGGGCATGGCGAGAAATATAGAAATTAAAGCCCGTGTGGCCGATTTGTCAGCTCTGCAAACGCGAGCGCAAGCGATCAGCAACAAAGGCGCACAAGTGCTGCAACAGGAAGATGTTTTTTTCCACGTGGAGCATGGGCGCTTGAAATTACGAAAGCAGACGCCAGGCCCCAATCAGCTCGTCTATTATGAACGTCCCGATCAAAGTGGCCCGAAACAATCGTTTTATCTACTTGCAACGGTGCAAGACACAGACGGGCTAGAACAGGTCTTGACCGCCGCGCTCGGCGTGCGGGGAGTGGTGCGCAAACGACGAACTCTGTATTGGGTCGGACAGACGCGCATTCACTTGGACGAGGTCGAGGGCTTGGGAACTTTTTTGGAGCTGGAGGTAATGTTGGAAGAAACACAAAAAGAAGAAGAAGGAGTTGAGATTGCAAAAAATCTCATGAAGCAACTAGGAGTACGGGAAGAAGACCTGCTCGAAGGAGCATACCTGGACCTGGCTAAATGGATTCCTGCTCTCTGGTAAAGGCGCTGCTTCCAAATTTCAATCTCACCCCAAACGTTGTTTTAGAGGGCATCTCGGTAATTCCCACGAAGCAACCCAGATTGCAAGACCGGATGGAGTTTCAGGTCAGGATTCAGACATTTGTTTTGTCTATTATTATGCAGAGGGAAGGCAACGATTGTCTACTTTCAAGTCTCCTGCAAAACGAACGCGCAGATCTCTGTCGCAAAAAAGCCGGGAAACTCAAAATCCATCTGTCGTAATGAGCCTTTGAAGATGGCAAAGCCCTGGCCTCGTTCCGGACGACAAAGTCCTACGAACTAATTGGGAGACTGCACTGCGGCTGCGCTGTCTTGCAGGGAGACGATACGCTACGGTTACAACAAAGCACCAGCTCTTACTTTTCAGGTCTTGTGGAAAAGAGTATCATTAAAACATGTCTACGCTTGCTCTGCTCCTCGATCGATTGACCGCCCCTGCCGAACTGGTTCTCCCACAGTCGGATGGTTCCGTCCGGTGCTTTGCCTGTGCGCACCGCTGCCTGGTGCGTCCGGAACGGCGCGGCATCTGTCAGGTACGCTTCCACGATGGGAAGGAATTGCGCGTTCCCTGGGGATATGTAGCCGGCCTCAACGCCGACCCGATTGAGAAAAAACCGTTCTACCACCTTTTGCCCGGCTCGACAGCTCTGACCTTCGGCATGCTTGGCTGCGATTTTCACTGTGATTACTGCCAGAACTGGCTCTCCTCACAAGCCCTGCGTGACCCAGCTGCAGATGAGGCAGGCTATTTTATCCGCCGCATCAGTCCGGAGCAAATTGTCGAGATTGCGCGCCGCTCTGGGGCAGAGGTGATAGCATCTTCCTACAATGAACCTCTCATCACCAGCGAATGGGCAGTTGCTGTCTTTCGGTTGGCGATTCAGGTGGGAATCAAATGCGTCTATGTCTCAAATGGCAACGCTACACCCGAAGTATTAGAGTATCTACGACCATACCTGACCGGCATGAAAATTGACCTGAAATCGATGCAGGACAAAAACTACCGGCGCCTAGGCGGCGTGTTGAAACACGTGCTGGACACGATCCGACGAGTGCATGAGATGGGGTTATGGCTGGAAGTCGTCACCTTAGTTGTGCCGGGCTTCAATGACAGCAACGAAGAATTATGGGATATTGCCCGCTTCCTGCTCTCAGTTTCACCCGACATCCCCTGGCACGT
>JANWWB010000412.1 GCA_025056515.1 Anaerolineales bacterium | reverse complement strand
GGCGCGGATAGCCGTAGTCTTGCAGAGCTTGATAGGAAGCTACAATGGCCCACTGCTGGGCTTCGTCCATATCCTGTTGGATTTTGGGCGGAATCGGGATGCCCAGCTTAAGCGGTTCGAAGCGAAACCCACGCACCCAGCCGCCGATTTTGCTGTAGGTCTTGTCCGGGGCGCGCGGATCGGGATCGTAGTAAAGGTTGACGTCCCAGCGTTCGGGTGGAACTTCGGTAATCGAATAGCGGGCAGAGCGAATGTTATGCCAAAAGGTCGATACATCGGGGGCTTCGGGTAAGATGGCGCCTAGTCCAACAACAGCAATCGGTTCATTCATACTGTTCCTCGTTTGGCTAAAAAATCACAAAACTTTTGACCGCCGAAAGCATTTTGAGCTTTGGCTCATAGAAAGTTCGTCATTTCAGGCAAAAGAAGCAAGGAACGCCGAATTTGTTTGCGTATCTGCCTGCGGATGAGGTTGAGAAGTATGGAAGGGTTGAGCAATAGGATGGGCTTACGGGATGTGCCTAATTCGAAAACTGTACCAGCTCGGACCCTTTCTCAACCTGACGACCCGGCGAGACAAGCACGCGTTGAATTTTCCCGGCGCGCGGCGAGCGCAGTTGCATCTGCATTTTCATCGATTCGAGCACGACCAAGGTCTGGTTTTTTTCAACGTTTTGACCTTCCTGTACAAGGACATCAACAACCAAGCCGTGCATGGGTGCGACCAGGCTTTTGATGTTTTGAGCCGCTTCACCGGCACGGGCGCGTCGGGTGTTGCGAGTGGCTACATGGGAAATGATGCGTTGTCCGCCGCGGAGGAGCATCTGAAAAGTGCCTTCATCCAGGCTGTTGAGGAAGAGTTCCAAAGCGCGGCTGTGATGGCGCAAGAGATAGAGACCGTTCGGGTTGAGGAGCAGCATTTCCGTATCAATCGGTTCTCCGTTGACTGTCTTGCGATGCGGCGAGAGGTCCACTCGATAGGTGCGATTGCCAATTTCCACTGTGTAGAGAGACATGGTTCACCTCCAAACATCTTGTTACAAGCGGTTCATCTGTTCCCGCCAGCCGACCATCTGCCAATAGCTAATCGGGCGGTTAGGATGGTTTTGCCCAAGTCGACTTTGCTGATAGTGAGCATAGAGAGCGGCGGCGAAGGCGAGTTGTCGTTCGAGTTCAGGAGAAGGTTCGGGCGGTTTGGGAGAGAAGGACTCAAGGTAGGTGGTATTCACTTCGCCCTTCAGGAAGGCAGGGCTCTCGATGATTTGGAGCAGAAAGTCAATATCGGTGCTTAAACCGCCGATCTGATATTCGTGTAAGGCACGCTGTAGGCGGCGGATGGCGTGCTCGCGCGTTTCTCCCCAAGCGATTAGTTTGGCTAGCAACGAGTCATACTCTGCACCGACCTTCATGCCTGGGTAGAGAGCGCTGTCAACACGAATGCCTGGGCCGCCTGGTTCTTTCAGGTAGAGGATCTCTCCCGTGGACGGGAGGAAACCGGCTTGGGAGTCCTCGGCCAGGATACGGGCTTCGATGGCGGCGCCGCGCACATGAATGTCCTCTTGACGCAAGCGCAAAGGTTCGCCAAGCGCCAGAGCGATTTGATGTTGGACGATGTCTAGGCCGGTGACCATTTCGGTAACCGGATGTTCAACTTGAATGCGCGGGTTGACTTCGATGAAATAGAATCGCCCCTGGTCATCAAGCAAGAATTCAACCGTGCCTAGGCTGCGGTAGCGGAGCGAGCGACCTAATTGAAGTGCCGCCTCGTGAATCTGACGGCGCAGATCGTCCGGCAGGCCCGGCGCTGGCGCTTCCTCAATCAGCTTCTGGCGACGGCGTTGGATAGAGCATTCGCGTTCTCCTAAGCAGAGGACATTCCCTTTTCCATCGCCAAGGATTTGTACTTCAATGTGACGCGCAGATTGAACAAGCGATTCTAGGAAGACAGTATCGTCTTGGAAGGCTGATTGTGCTTCACGACGGGCGGCTTCAATCATGGCTGGTAGTTCCTCTGGTGAGCGCGCTAGGCGAATGCCACGTCCGCCGCCTCCCGCTGCCGCTTTGACCAAGACCGGATATTGGATGGTTTTTATCAGCTCGACTGGAAGGTCAGGAGGAAGGGGGGCATCTGTTCCTGCTAAGACGGGCAGACCGGCCTTGCGAGCGGCCCGGCGCGCCGCCAACTTGTCGCCCATGCGAGCTACCGTCTCTGCTCGCGGGCCGATGAAGATAAGGCCGGCGGCTTCAACAGCTCGGGCGAAGTCGGCGTTCTCGGCAAGGAAGCCGTATCCAGGGTGGATGGCAGTTGCACCGCTCTGTTGCGCTGCTTGAAGGATGGCTTGAATGTTTAGATATTGGCGCGGTTCCCCAATGAAGATGGCTTCATCAGCAGAACGTACATGGAGAGCCGATTGGTCTACTGAGGTATAGACGGCAACCGAAGGCAGTCCCATTTCGCGGCACGTGCGTAGGATGCGCACAGCGATTTCGCCTCGATTGGCAACCAAAATCTTCGGTCGAGTCATAGGTCTCCTTGATTAGAGAGGAATGTTCCCGTGTTTGCGGGAAGGGGTGGGGGTGCGCTTTTCGCGCAGAGCTTCCAGAGCAGCGATGATGCGGAAGCGAGTTTCGGCGGGGTCAATGATGTCATCTAAGTAGCCTCGGCTGGCGGCGACCAGTGGCGTAGCCGTTCGGGCGCGATAATCGGCAATCAACTCTTGGCGACGCGCTTGCGGGTCAGGGCTGGAGGCGATTTCGCGGCCATAGACGATGTTGACTGCCCCTTCCGGTCCCATTACAGCGATTTCGGCGTTTGGCCAAGCGAAGTTGATATCGCCGCGCAGGTGTTTGGAAGACATGACAATGTAAGCACCGCCATAAGCCTTGCGTAGAATCAACGACACTTTGGGGACAGTAGCTTCTGAGTAGGCATAGGCCATCTTGGCGCCATGACGGATAATGCCACCCTGCTCTTGTTCCAGCCCCGGTAGAAAACCGGGTGTGTCTACTAAGGTGACCAAAGGAATATGAAAAGCATCGCAAAAACGGATGAAGCGTGCTCCTTTATCTGAAGCATTGATGTCCAGCACGCCTGCTAGCGATAGGGGCTGATTGGCAACGATGCCTACCGGATGCCCATCCAGGCGGGCAAAACCGACAACAAGGTTGGTGGCATAGTCTTCTTGCACTTCTAGGAACTCGCCGTTGTCCACCAAGGTTGTAATGACCTGACGGACATCATACGGCTGCTGGGGGTCAAGCGGCACCATATCGGCCAGTTCAGGGGTAAGGCGCTGGGGGTCATCCTGACTGGGTTGCCAAGGTGGAGGCGTGAGATTATTGGGAGGAAGGTAGGACACCAACCAGCGCACCGTCATCAGTAAAGTTTCTTCATCCGGAGCGGTGAAGTGGGCGACTCCGCTTTGCGTGCGGTGAACATGCGCTCCACCTAGATCATCGAAGGTCACGTCTTGATGGGTAACGGCCTTGACCACTTCGGGGCCGGTGATGAACATGTGGGCAGTCTTCTCCACCATGAAAACAAAATCGGTAATCGCCGGAGAGTAGACGGCGCCTCCTGCACATGGCCCGAGGATGATCGAAATTTGTGGGATGACACCCGAAGATTGGACGTTCTGATGAAAGATTTCTCCGTAACCGGCGAGGGCGTCCACACCTTCTTGAATGCGTGCTCCGCCGGAGTCGTTCAATCCAATGACTGGAGCGCCGTTTTGGCGCGCGAATTCAATCAGACGGGCAATTTTGCGACCATGTGCTTCACCCACCGATCCTCCCAGGATGGTGAAGTCCTGAGCAAAGACATAGACAATGCGACCCTCAATCTTGCCCCAGCCGGTGATAACACCATCTGTAAGGGGGTAGGACTTCTCCATGCCCATTCCGGTTGCCCGATGTGTGACAAACATGCCGATTTCGTGGAAACTGCCCGGGTCGAGGAGCAGCTCTAGGCGTTCACGAGCGGTCTTTTTCCCTTTGGCGTGTTGGGCGGCGATTCGTGCTTCTCCGCCTCCTTGGCGCGCCTCTTGGCGCAGTTCCTCGAGCGTTTTAGCTGATGTCATAACAACGTATCCCTCGTTCGTGCGTTGGTCTGGTCTACATAGATTGGTGCAATAAGTGCTCATCTGGAACGGGTTCCAGATAGAGCAGCCACCATGGACTTAAACACTTATTCAGAGTGGGCGTTTCAGGACGATTTTTGGGAGTGGAACGAGGATAATAGTCTCCATGCAGCCGGCAGCGCCAGAGCGGCAGCGAGCAATTTGATAGCATCGCCCGGCAAGAAGGGGATCAAACCTGCCAGGAAGGCTTTCTCCCAACCGACAAAGATTGCCAGCCAGGGTAAGCCGAACAGATAAATGACAATTTCACCAAGCAGGAAGGCGACAAGGGCTGTGGAAACCCGTCGGTCCTGACCTTGTTCGGCTAAACGGCCAACCAACCAGGCAGCGGCGATGAAGCCAAGCAGGTAACCACCTGTTGGACCGAATAGGTGGATCAGCCCTCCTTTACCACCGGCAAAGACCGGCGCACCCAGAAGCCCTTGGAGCAGGTAGAAACTTAGACTCGCTGCACCGCGTCGTGCTCCAAGCGCTGCGCCAACCAATAGGACGGCAAAGGTTTGTCCAGTGATTGGTACAGGTGTGAATAGAAGTGGGATTCGCACTTGAGCCATGGCCGCAACCAGCAAACTCCCGGCCACAATCAGCAGAGCATCTCGTATCCATTCCGCTAAGCGGGGAAACGAGCGGGCCATCAGTGCCGAAGCAAGAGGAGTATGCATAGCGTCGGTCAACCTCCATAAAGCAAAGGATTATCTACCTCATTAACCCTCAAGGAAGTGCTTAGGTTACGCTCAGAACTGTTAACGTTTGGAGTCTTTCCAACTGAGGTTCAGACACAAGTTCGGACAGGTAGCTGCACCATGGCGGTGAAGGTAGCTAAAGCGTTGGTAAGGATTTTCTGCCATTCTCTGTTTAGCAATGATCATTTTGAGCAGGATGAACACGCCGGAATACCGTCTCCCTTTCTCGC
>JANWWB010000437.1 GCA_025056515.1 Anaerolineales bacterium | reverse complement strand
CCTTTTCGTACCACCAAATGGCCTCTCCGGCATAGGGTAAGACAACCAAGTTGCCGACGCGTTCTCGAAAGCGGGAGGAAATGCGAGGACCAAACCATCCCTCTGCGATCATTGTGTCCACACGCCAAACCTCGGCCCGGCCCTTGAGCCTCCTAGCCAGGAAGTCTTGCGCCTCTTCCATCGCTTCTGGCCGGACATACAGGAAGAAATCCCGACATGCACCAACAGGGGCGATCACTTTTCCCCATGTGTTACGGCACAAAAAGCGTTCCAGACCGGCAAAATTGTGGTCGGTGTTGATGTACACGGTAGTTGCCGGGTCTACTTCTACTTCCCCATGGTCAGCGGTCAAAAGAAAAAGAGTACGGCCGCTCAGCGCAGGTAAGCGAGAGAGAAAACGCTCAAATAACAACCAGAAAGACAGGATTTCGGCTTCGGTTTGGGGAGCCAAGGGGCCATAGTCATGGGCCAAGGCATCCACCCGGTCATAGTAAAAGTGAAAGAATCCCTTGCCTTCCAGGCGCTCGAGGGCAAGAGCGAGATTGGTCAATCCTTCGGCAAGCGTTTTATAACCGCGGACCTCCGCCCCATGTAAGAAAAAAGTTGAATAGGTCGAACGGGCATATTCGCCGTGTTGGAGGACAATTGGCCGGACACCTTGTTTCTGCAAAGCAGGATACCAGCGTTGAGGAGGATAAAGCGCCTGCGGGGTGATTTTGCCGACGAGGGTATCGCGTCCTATATCGCCGGCGAACGAAAACATGAGCGGCGCGATGACCGCTTCCAGCATCGGTTCGTACATATTCCATTCTAACAGAGCATGCTGCCCTATCGTTTGGCCCGTATGCAGAGTGGTAAGATGCACGGAGGTGGTCGAAGGGAATTGCGCAGTGAGTTTCTCGACGCGGCTGCGACGCAGGAGAGCACTTAGGCCGGCGGCTTCCTGAAACTTCTCAAAAAAGCGCCAACCAAAGCCGTCCAGGACGAATAATACAACACGATCATAGCAATCGGCTGTGAGCCAGTTGAAAATGCGGCGCGGGAGAGCAGAAAAACCGCCCTCATCGTAACACGGTTTCACGAAGGGGACTACAGACATGCAAAGCCTCCTCAAAGGAACATGGCATACTCTGTTGGAACAGTTGTAAAACCTACCAAGAGAGAGACCGGGTAGACAGCTACGAGCGAGAACCGGTCTGGGAGAAACCGTAGGTGCTTTATGTTCTGGGAACAAGTTCAAGCGCCGAGCAGATGGCGAGTTCGGGAACGACCGCGCGCCCGCAAGATGTCCATCAGGCGCGGCAAAAGTTCCGCATACAGCCGATAGAGCAACGGGTGAGCGGCAAAGTCCCAGGCTCCTACCGATCGGAAAACATATCCACCAAAACCTTCTTTGAAGCGGAAAACGCCCCACAAGCTATCGCTTTCGTCAAAGACGTTGGGCGCACCCCAAAGGTTGTACACTCGGCATCCGGCGGCTTTCGCACGGCGCATGGCCTCCCATTGTAGGAGATAGTTAGGCATCTTTTCGCGATGCAAATTGCTCGACATGCCGAACAAATACACTGCCTGACCAGCGAAATAGAAAACCGATACGCCGGCCACCGGCTGACCGTCCACTTCTGCAAGCAAGACATCACTCACCGGTTGGGTCGGTCGAGAGGCAGGAGGACGCTGAAACGTCCGCCAGACGGTCAGATAGTACTCTTCCTCCCGGATCGGGAAGCCATCCCGTAACGATGTCTCGGCATACATACGGTAGAGGAGGGGATAATCGGCTTCAGTTGCCGGCCGGACGATCACACCTTTGCGCTGTGCTAAGCGTACGTTGTAGCGCGTTTTTTGTTTCATGCGCGCTAGTAGGGTTTCTTCCGGTGCTGTCAGGTCTATCAGGACAGTGTTACGGTACTGAATCTGTTCACGCGAAAAGAACCATTTCTGTCGCAGCAATTCATCCTGGAAAGCTCGGCCTCCAGCATCGTCACGCGCATCAGGTTGACCAGGGATACCTACGCCGAGGGGGACATCGGGGTCTATCTTAATAAAAATATCGCCCTGACGGCGTGCGAGCGCGGCCAAATCTCCCAGGACGCGACGCACCAGCGCGAGATTGGTCCAGTCCAAGTTTGGGCCGCGCGGGACATACAGGATGCTGATTTTCGCTGAAAAACCGCCCACCGAAAGAGTGCGGCGTAATACCAGAGCCGCAGCCTCCACCTTCCCCTCTGGTCCCTGCCAGATGAAAGGCATCGGCCGCCAACCGTAATGCGCTTTCACCTGCCCCCATTCCCAGGTTTGTAACAGGTGCGGTAGGGGAAGAGAGGCAATTAGATCATTCCAGGCTTGGGGCGATCCTTGAAATCGTTGCATTGCTCATTCCGTTTGGCGACGGGCAAAACGCCGCACATAAAAAGCATACAAAAACGGTTGATAGACTCGGTCTAGAGCGGGGAGGGCTTGTCGCGTCACACCGCCAAAGCCTCGCTTAAAACGATAGACACCCCATAGACCATCCTCGCGCGTTTCGATTTCATCCTCGCTCACCTGCAGGACATCGGGTGGTGCTCCCCACATATCGTACTCGATGCAACCACGGCGATATGCCCAGCGAATCGCCTCCCATTGCAGAGGGTAAGTCGGCTTACGGTTGCGCTCCTCATTTGCAGAAGCACCGTAGAAATAATAGCCCGATTTTTTAGCCGCAAAGACCATTACCGCCGCCAAGGGCTTGCCTTGGTAAGTGGCCAGGAATAATTCGCACATCCCTCTCGGATGAAAGAGTTCATAAGCGCGACGGTAGTAATCTGGAGAGTGGACATGAAACGCTTCACGCTGACTGGTGATCTGCATCAG
>JANWWB010000301.1 GCA_025056515.1 Anaerolineales bacterium | reverse complement strand
CGATTGCAGGCGCAAAAATGCTCGAAAGCGTAGACCACCTCCGCCCGGCAATTCCGTATGTGTTGTACCATCATGAGCTTTGGAATGGAAATGGCTATCCCTATGGACTGGCCGGGGAGGAGATTCCGGTTGAGGGCCGCCTGCTGGCCATCGTGGATGCTTTTGACGCCATGACCTCAAACCGTCCTTACCACTTCAGCATCCCTGCTGAAGAAGCACTACACGAACTTGAGAGAAACAAAGGTATCTTTTTTGACCCTTTTATGGTAGACATGTTTATCCGCTCCTACAAAACGTTTTGATTGTAGAGAATGCAACCATAACGGTCATACCCAGCAACCAAATCCTATCTTCATGCCTTCGACCAAGCAAGCAAGTAGTGGCCGTCATTCGTGCAATCGCTATGGGTTTGCAAGATAGACAAGCCAAAGCAAGATGTCCGGGCAGAAAAGCACCTGATCAAACTCCCCAACACCTTGTAGCACAATATCTCTCAGTTCCCTGCCGAGGTTCAGACACGAGTTCGGACAGGGGGCTGCAGCATGGTGGTGAAGGTAGCTAAGTTGGTAGGGATTCTCTGCCATTCTCTGTTTGGCAACGACCATTTCATTTTGAGCAGGATGAACACACCGGCATACCGTCTCCCTTTCTCGCCCTTTTTGCACAGAAGGTTGCCCGAAATGGACTCTTCCGCAAAGATGTTCTCTTTTTCATGAGGAGCCTCCTGCCAATAATCGTATGTTGAGGCATGGGTATACCGATTGTGAGGCTCCTCCTACTTCTTAGTGTCCGAAATCATGTCCGAATTTTATCTTGTGTCCATTTATGCAATTTGATAATCTGTGATTGCTCTGTTGCAAGGAGTCAAATTCTCATTTTTTAGTGTCTTGCGAGGCGGTGTAGCCGCCGAAGCAATCTCCTGGCAATCCAGGAGACTGCTTCCCTCACGCTTCGCTCGGGGCAGGCGCTGCGCTTGCAGTTACACAATAACCGATGTTTGCAACAGAGCAATCTGGGATAATCTGGGAGAATCTGTGGCTATCCTGTAGGCCTATTTAAAACCGAGGGCTTCGTCCAGCTTACGTTCGTCAAAACCAACAAGAATTTTTCCTCGAATGTTGAAAGTTGGCGTTGTTTCGTTACCGTTTGCCCAGGCGCGTACGAGGGCTGCGGCTTCTCGGTCGCGGCTAATATCAATCTCAAGATACTCAACGCCGCGTGCGTCCAAGTAAACGCGCGCTCGCCTGCAGGCTGGACACCACGAGGTACAATACATCACTACTGCTGCCGAGGATGGAGGTGTAGAGCTAGTCAATGGATGGGAAGCAGCCCAAGCAGCGGCTTGGGGGTCTATCTTGGTCAAAATGTCCAGTAGTTCATCGTTAACCGGCTGGGTATCTATATCGTAGATTTTTGCCCAGCGCAAGATGCCGCTTTTGTCTATCACGAAAAGGGCGCGCTCGCTAAAGCCCTCTTTGCGCAGGACGCCATATTTCTTGGCTACTGCACCGTGAGGGTAGAAGTCACTTAAAAGTGGATAACTGATTCCGCCCAGACTCTCTGCCCAGGCTTTGAGCGTTGGGATGCTGTCTACCGAAAGACCCAACACGTGGGTCTGCATCCCCTCGAACCGGTCAAGCAAGGCCTGGTACGAGGGGATTTGCGCTGTTCAGACCGGTGTCCAGGCGAGGGGAAAGAAGGCTAGAACAACGTTCCATCCGCGCAAATCCTTCAATCGGACCGGACGGTCGAGATGGGAGGGGAGGGTAAAATCGGGAGCTGGTTTTCCAACGCGAGGTTTCATCGCATGTTCCTTTCGCGAGATAAGTGTATCACACTTATATAACACAAGCGAACAGGTAGGCAGGCTCTCTCCTGTGGCTAGAGGCCAAAAAAACGGCTGACTTAGGTGTATCCTTGTTGAGATCGAGTTGGGCTGATCGCTTCGGGGAGAAACGGTGAAACGTTGAGATTGTGCTATAATACACCTTGTTCGAGGGATCTATGTCGAGCTGCTTCGCCAACGGCAACGATTATGACAATGACGCTCTTTGGGAAGGCGTTGGGCGAAGCTATGCTCGTTAGGTCAGTTCTAGGGACTTGCAATCGCCCAACGCATCTGCGGAGGGCGATTTGTTTTATGTCATCGGGAGGTCTGATGTATAAGACTCACACTTGTGGCGAACTACGAGCTGAGCATGCCGGTCAGATAGTCACATTGGCAGGTTGGGTGCATCATCTGCGTACCTTTGGTGGTATTGTCTTCTTGGTGCTACGCGACCGCTTTGGCATCACTCAAGTTGTCAGCAATCCAATAGCCTACCCTGAAGCGGCTACAGCGTTAGAAACGCTCAAAAATGAGTGGGTTGTACAGGTCGAGGGTTTGGTGCGCCTTCGTCCACCTGACCAAGTCAACCCCAAGATGACCACTGGTGAAATCGAGGTTGAAGCGCGCCGTGTGACTGTCCTAAATCCGGCTAAACCCTTACCATTTGTGGTCAACCGAGACGATGAAGATGTGGACGAGACCCTGCGTTTGAAGTATCGCTATCTTGACCTGCGTCGTGAGCGCATGAAGCGGGCTTTGGTCTTGCGGCACGAGATTGTCCTGTTCATGCGCAACTATCTCTCCCAGCGAGGCTTTATCGAAGTTGAGACACCCATTCTTTTCAAAACCACGCCAGAAGGAGCGCGAGACTATTTGGTGCCCTCTCGCCTTTACCCTGGGCAGTTTTATGCCCTGCCACAAAGTCCGCAACAACTGAAACAGTTGCTAATGGTCGCTGGAGTCGAGCGTTACTTCCAGATTGCGCGCTGTTTCCGAGATGAAGATCTGCGCGGTGATCGTCAGCCTGAGTTCACCCAACTCGACTTGGAGATGGCCTTTGTCGAACGCGATGATGTCCTCGACCTGGTTGAGGGTCTTTTCACAGCCCTTATCCCGGCGGTGGCTCCGCATAAGAAATTGCTAGCCTCTCCCTGGCCGCGCTTGACCTACGAAGAGGCCATGGAGCGTTTCGGAACCGATAAACCTGACCTGCGCTTCGGTATGGAATTGCACAATGTGAGTGATCTTTTTGCAGCTAGCGAATTTGCCGTCTTCCGCTCGGTCTTGGAGGCGGGGGGGATGGTCAAGTGTTTGGTCGCTCCTGGATGCGCCAACTATACCCGTCGTCAGCTGGACGAGCTGACAGTTCAGGCGAAAGAACTCGGCGCAAAAGGTCTGGTCACGCTTGCGCTCACCGAAGAGGGGTCGAAAGGCTCTGGCGCCAAATTCATCCACGAGGCCGAAATCACCACCTTGCGCCAACGCACCGGGGCCAAGACCGGCGATTTGCTTCTCTTTGTCGCCGACCAAGCTAAAATTGTTCATAAAGTCTTGGCGGCGCTGCGTTTGCACTTCCGCGATGTCCTTGGTCTGGCTGATAAAGACACTTTGGCTTTTGCTTGGGTAGTCGATTTCCCGATGTTCGAGTGGAACGAGGAAGAACAAAAGTGGGATGCTGCTCATCATCCCTTCACAATGCCACGCTTGGAGCACCTCGACCGCTTTGAAAGTGACCCGGCCTCGATTCTGTCGGATGCTTACGATATGGTTTGCAATGGCTACGAGATGGCCTCTGGCTCGATCCGTATCCACCGCCGCGATATACAGAGCAAAGTTTTCTCGCTTCTTGGTATCAGCGAAGAAGAGGCGCAACGCAAGTTCGGTCATATGCTTGAGGCTTTTGAGTACGGAGCACCACCGCATGGTGGGATGGCTCCTGGGATTGATCGTTTGGTGATGCTCCTAACCGATGCTCCCAACATCCGTGAAGTCATTGCTTTTCCCAAAAACCAAGCTGGGCGCGATGTGATGGCAGATGCTCCTTCGCCTGCCGAAGAGCGTCAGTTGAAAGAATTACATCTCCGAATCGTGTCCTGAGACGCTTCTTCCTCATCCTCCGGTCCTAAGGTTCTCTCTTTCAGCCTGTTCTTGCGTTAAGCCGAGAGTTCTTTCACAATGGATATGGGTCTGAAGATGTGGCAGGATATCCTTTTGGCCATGGCATATACCCTACAGGGCTTATCGAAGCACCTTGCTTGGAGGCTATCAAAGATAGATTGCTCGTTCACTTTTTTACGCCCGCCAGCTTTCGAGGTAGTCGGAGCCGGCCAACCATTTTTCTTTATTTTGTTGTTGACCTACTTGGGAGTATGATCGCTCTCTATTCCCTCTCTGCTCTTTTTTGGAAGCTTATTTAAGCTAAGGAGGAAAGATGAATCTCATTCGGGTTGAAAAAATTGCCGATTACGTCGGTCAGCAGGTCACAGTTCGAGGCTGGGTCTATAATCGCACCGATAAGGGCAAACTAGTCTTTTTGCTGGTGCGTGATGGTTCAGGATTTGTCCAATGTGTGGCCTTTAAGGGCGATTTGGATGAAGAAACCTTTGACCGTCTGGTGCGCATCCCTCAGGAATCCTC
>JANWWB010000246.1 GCA_025056515.1 Anaerolineales bacterium | reverse complement strand
GCGCTTCCAGACGAGCGGTGTTTAGGCCGCTTGCATCGAGCTGGGTCTGTAACTCGGTCAAGCGGCGTGCAATGCTAAATTCATCATCGCCGTAAAAAAAGAGAAGGTTCTTAGCCATTTCAATCAGGCAGGATTATACCTGCAAATCTCGATGGGCCTCTCGGCGATCCACACCTCAACGCAGCAAAGGATGCGCAGCGCCTTTTACGCTATCCGAAAACAGGAGAGCAGGAACCTCTGTTGCATACTTTCCTTTACGGATATAATCAATCCTAACAAGGTGAACGCTATGGAAACTTTCATCGGCTATCGTTGTTCTCTCTGTTGCACAGAATACCTCCCTACACAAGTGACCTACACTTGCCCAAAAGACGGCGGCAATTTAGATGTCGTCCTGGATTATGACGCCATCCGAAAGGCCTTCCATCCGCAGGATATCTTAGCTTCCACGGAGCAATCGCTTTGGCGTTATCTGCCACTTCTCCCCATCCAGGATCCGGGTGGCAAGGCAACCCCGCTGCGGGCTTCCGGTTGGACACCTGTCTTCCGCCTGGAGCGCCTCGCCTCTCAGCTTGGATTGAAATCGCTCTGGTTGAAGGATGAAAGCCGAAACCCGACAGCTTCGTTCAAAGATCGCGCTAGCGCAGTTGTTGTGAGCCGCGCGCGCCAGATCGGCGCCGAAGTGGTCGTCACAGCTTCGACCGGCAATGCCGGGGCAGCCTTGGCCGGCATGGCCGCGTCCATTGGGCAAAAGGCGGTCATCTTCGCCCCCAAGACTGCTCCTCCTGCCAAGGTTGCTCAATTGCTCATCTACGGCGCGCGCGTCCTGTTGGTGGACGGCACCTACGACGACGCTTTTGACCTAACCGTCCAAGCAGCGCAAGAATTCGGCTGGTACTGCCGTAATACAGGCTACAACCCCTTCACGGCTGAAGGCAAGAAAACCGCCGCCTTTGAAATCTGGGAATGGAGCCTCCAACATCGTCAGGAACTGCAAGGCCAACGCCTGACCATCTTCGTCTCGGTCGGAGATGGGAACATCATTTCCGGCTTACACAAGGGTTTCAAAGATTTGCAAGCGCTTGGTTGGCTTGAGGAGATGCCGCGCCTTATCGGCGTCCAAGCAGAAGGTTCGGCGGCGATCGCCCACGCCTTCCATGCCGGAACGGAAACAATCAAACCGGTCCAAGCCCGCACGTTGGCCGATAGCATCTCGGTGGATTTGCCGCGCGACGGGGTGCGCGCCGTACGCGCCGCTCGCGAGACTAACGGGACCTATGTGCTGGTCAGCGACGATGAGATTCTCCAAGCCATTGCCGCGCTGGGGCCGTTGGGTATCTTCGCCGAACCGGCAGGAGCGACCGCTTATGCCGGCCTGGTGCGCGCCGTTCATCAAGGTCTGGTGCGCCCCGAAGACCCTATCCTGGTCTTGAACACCGGCTCCGGATTGAAGGATATACGTGCCGCCATGCAGGCCGTCGGCGAAGCGCCAGTCATCCCACCGACTCTGGAAGCCGTCCGCAAAATACTGTATGACTGACAAGACCTGGAGCACGCCCACGCGTTTCTTCGTCTTGGGGTTGATCATCGCTTTTGTCATAGCAGTTGCTTGGTGGATGCGCGAACTCTTTGAGCCGCTCATCCTGGCCGGGGTGATTGCTTATCTGCTTTACCCTCTTGTCGACTTTCTGCGCACGCGCTTGCGCATGAACACCAAAGTCGCCGCGCATCTTGTCTATTTCACGGCGCTCATCCTGATGATTGCCTTGCCAGGCAGTCTTGTGCCTTTTCTTTCCCGCCAGGCCGCCCAGGTGACAACCGACCTGTTGCACACCCTGGACCAGATCGAAGCCACCTTGGCGCGCCCTGTCAGCTTGGGCATCGTAACACTCCACTTGGAAGATTTGGTACCGGAACTCAAGCGTTCATTCACGACATTTCTCACACCGCTGCCGGAGGACGCCTGGCACATCTTGGAAAGCACGTCGCGAGGCGCCTTGTGGTTCCTGGTGGTTATTGTGACCACCTACTACTTTGTCACCGACTGGGATCGGGTGCGCGAATGGCTGATTCGCCTGGCTCCGCAGGAGTATCAGCCCGATATGCGCCGGCTGTATGTGGAAATCAAACAGGTTTGGTTAGCCTATTTGCGCGGTCAATTGACCCTGATGGTCATCGTTGGCATTACGTTTTCGATTCTGTGGTCGATCATCGGCTTGCCGGGAGCAGTCCTGCTTGGGATTATCGGTGGACTTTTGAGCATTATCCCAGATGTTGGACCATTCGCCGCCACAGCCTTGGCAGTCATTGTCGCCTTGCTTGAAGGCTCAACTTGGATGCCGGTCAATAATTTCCTCTTTGCGCTGATTGTCGCCGGCCTATACGTCGTGCTCATCAACGTCAAAAACGTCTGGCTGCGGCCGTATATTTTAGGGCGTAGTGTGCATATGCACGAAGGGGTGGTCTTCGTAGCCATCATCGCGGCTGTGGTGTTTACGGGAATCCTCGGTGCGTTTATCATTGTGCCGGTCTTGGCATCATTAGCGGCGATTGGTCGTTACCTGCGCGCGCGTTTGCTCGGCCTCGACCCCTTTGCAGCGCCGCCGGAAGAAGAGACACCTCCAACTTCGGCCTCCCCGCCCCTTCCCAAACGCCTCTTCTGGCAACGCCGCAAAAAGGAGACCCCCCATGACGAAAATTAGGTATTCAATTGTCGCGCCCATCTTCAACGAAATTGAAAACATCCCGGAGCTCTATCGGCGAGTGTGCAAAGTCATGGAGGCTTTAGACGAACCCTGGGAGCTGGTATTGGTGGACGACGGCTCCACCGACGGCTCCACCGAGGCCATCCGCGCCTTGGCCGTTCAGGACCGGCGCGTCCGCCCGGTGATCTTCGCCCGCAACTTTGGGCATCAGATTGCCATCACCGCCGGTTGGGACTACGCTCGCGGCGACGCCGTTATCATTATTGACGCTGACCTGCAAGACCCGCCGGAAGTCATCCCTGAACTCATCGCCCGCTGGAAAGAAGGCTATCAGGTTGTTTATGCTGTGCGAACCGAACGAGAGGGCGAAACGTGGTTCAAGAAGTTCACGGCCGCCCTCTTCTATCGAATTATTTTTCGCATCACCGATGTCAAGATTCCGGTAGATACCGGCGACTTTCGCCTGATGGATCGGCGCGTGGTTGATGTGCTCAAGACAATGCGTGAGCGTCACCGCTTCCCGCGCGGCATGTCGGCCTGGGTGGGCTTTCGACAGATCGGCGTCCCCTACCGGCGCGCGGCTCGCTATGCCGGCGTAACCAAGTACCCATTCCGCAAAATGCTCCGACTTGCCCTGAATGCGATCACCAGCTTCTCGTACTTTCCTCTGCAGCTAGCCACCTATTTCGGTTTCATTTCAGCAGCCTTGGCAATTCTAGCCATCCCGATTGTGGCCATCATGCGTCTGATGGGATCCCACTTCTTTGAGGGGCAGGCTACCACCCTAATTGCCGTCCTCTTCCTAGGCGGAGTACAATTGATTTCACTGGGCGTGTTAGGCGAGTATGTCGGACGAATCTACGATGAAGCCAAAGGCCGTCCACTCTACATCGTCAGTGAAGCGCCTCAGGACTAATACCAAGCCATTCACGCATGTCGTACGATTTTGACCGTCTGATTGACCGCCGTGCCAGCAACAGCATGAAATGGCGCTCTTATGGCGAGCAAGTCTTGCCGCTCTGGGTGGCCGATATGGACTTCCCCGCCCCGCCGCCGATTCTGGCTGCCTTACAACGCGCACTGGAACACGGCATCTTCGGCTATGATCTCCCATCACCCGCCCTGCGACAGACTGTTGCCCGGCGGATGGAAAGACTCTATGGATGGGAGATCTCCCCCGATTGGGTGATTGCAACGCCGGGAATCGTTTCCGCCTTCACTGTCGCCGCCCAGGCTGTCTGTCGCTCCAACGAGGCAATTCTTGTCCAGCCGCCGGTTTATCCGCCCTTTCTCAAGGTGGGAGAATACACAGGCCTGCCGCAAAAAGTTGCCCCCTTGCGACGCCTCGAGCAAGGACAGCGGTTGCAGTACGAGATAGACTGGGAAGCTTTGGAGACCGCCTTCCAGAGTGATCCACCGGTGGGCATGTTTCTCCTCTGTTCACCGCATAACCCGACCGGCAATGTCTTCTCTCCCACCGACCTGCGGCGCATCGCTGCTCTTTGTCAAGAACACGATATTTTTCTCTGCTCAGATGAGATACATTCCGAACTGCTGCTCGGCGAAGCACAACACACACCGGTTGCCGCGCTCCTTGATCCCCAAGCAGCGCA
>JANWWB010000223.1 GCA_025056515.1 Anaerolineales bacterium | reverse complement strand
CGTGAAGCTCCTCCTAATCTTGATGTCCGAACTCGTGTCCGAATTTCATTGTGCGAGGGCTTGTTAATCCTCTGCTTACAGAGTATAATCCGCCCGCCTCTGCGCCGAGAAAGAAGGCGCAGAGGAAATCTTTGACCCCAGGAGACGGAATGAGCCGAATTATTCAAACCGAAAGCGCCGGAAAAGAGCGCACACGCCTGATTAAAGCGCTCAGCTTGGCAGTGCGTCAATTGGCGCTGCAGAGAGAACCGGGACCAGAAGCACGTGATCTGGCCGCTTTTATCGTCCTAGCATTGGAAGCAATTGCTGCAACCATTGACGAGTCGGTTGTTGCTTGGGAGAAACGCGGCTATTGGATCAAGGCAGATAAGTTCCGTTTGGAGTGGGCTTGGGCGGGAGACTTGGCTCAAAAAATGCGGAAGGCCTTGTTGGCCGATGACTGGGTAGGCGTCTCGGAAGTTGCGTCGCAAGTTGGTGCTCGTTTGGGGAATTTGGTTGTTTCTCCGAAACATCGCCTAGGAACACCTTGGGTGGGAGCGTGGAAACAATTGACAGGTAGATGAGTAATCCTAGAGGAGTAAACTTCGAAAGGGCGAATTCCCGTTTATCCCAGGGCTACGTCTAGCAACATCATCACCGCAAAGCCGAGCATCGCGCCAAAGGTCGAAAAGTGTGTGTCCTTGCTCGATTGCGACTCGGGAATAAGCTCTTCCACGACCACGTAAATCATGGCGCCTGCCGCAAAGGCCAGGGCGTAAGGCAGAATCGGGCGCATCCACAACACGGCTGCTGCACCGAGGATACCGGCAATCGGCTCCACCAACCCCGAAGCTTGACCATAGAGAAAGCTCTTCAGCCGGCTGAATCCCTCCCGCCGCAGCGGAATCGAGACGGCGGCGCCCTCGGGGAAGTTCTGTAGGCCAATACCAATGGCCAGTGCCACAGCTCCGGCCAACGCTGCTGAAGGGATACCGGCCGCTACTGCTCCAAAAGCTACTCCCACGGCTAATCCCTCAGGAAAGTTGTGCAGAGTGATAGCCAGCACCAACAGAATGCTGCGCTGCCAGGAGGTCTTGATGCCCTCTGCGTCCTCGGTTGGCAAGCCGATGTGCAGGTGTGGCAAAATCTTATCTACGCCCCACAAGAAAAGCCCTCCTAACAAAAAGCCGATAACTGCGGGGAACCAGTCAGGAATATCCATCTCGGCAGCTAGGTCAATAGCTGGGGCCAGCAGTGACCAAAAACTAGCTGCAATCATCACGCCGGCGGCAAAGCCGAGCATGCTGTCCAAAATTTTCCTTTGAATGCTTTTGAAGAAAAAGACCATCCCTGCGCCGGTGGCTGTCATGCCCCAGGTGAAAAGCGTTCCCAAGAGAGCCTGTACGACGGGGTTGAGTTGCGTGAACCATTCCATCATGGGCTATCCTCCAAAGTGAAGTGTGGGTCGAGTTGCTCAAGATGTTGCTCAAGATGTGGATCCGAGGCGTGAATCTGCCCGTTTAGAGTTGCTTCATGGTTCTGGTCCTAAGCAGAGGTTGGATGGCTAAGCCGAGTTTTTCTTCATCGACCACCACACTCCCTCACCGCTCACGCGAATGTCGCGTCGCAGAAATAGTTGCCAGGCCAGCAAGGTGAAAAGCAGTCCAAATCCGGTTAGCGCCACAAAGTGCCCGGTATCTAGCCCGTTCACCGCCTGCCCACCCTGATAATACTTCAAAGGCAGGAATTTGTTCAGGGTTTCTAAATTCTCGTAAACGCGCGCCATCGATGTAACGACGTAATTGAATACCAAAATAGACCCAGCTGTGGCAGTTGCCCAACTGTGCTTGGGCAGGAGCAGGCTTAGGAATAGACTCAATCCCCCAAAGAGCACCATCATGGCGAACATGGAAAGATGCGGTAGCCAAAGTTGCCATGGCGTGGCGTCTAATTCGGCCAGCGGCAAGCCAAGCGCAAACCCAATCCAACTCAACGTCAGGATAACCATTATGCTGACCAACAATGCTAAGAAACGCCCAAAGAAGAGCGCTGTCCGGCTGATGGGATAGGCCAGCAACAGATCTAGCACGCCGCGTTCTTCATCGGTGGAGAGCAACCCTGCCCCAGACACAATTGGGAAGAACCCCACGACTACTGCAATGTAGGAAAAGAAAGCGAAGTCCAGATAGCCAGCAGGGGAGAAGATATCCAATCGACCGCCAAAGAATGCCAACATGGCCTCACCGTATGCATCTAGCAAGCGGCGCAGTTCAGTCTGTTGTTCAAGTATTGGTTTGTAAAGTGCCATCAAATAGAATGTAATCAGGCCGAGTGAGAGTCCCCAGCCGAGCATGGCGCCCAACGAGCGCTGCAGGGAATGTTTGAACACTACAAACATCATGCCTCCTTGTAATAGGCCATAAAAATCTCTTCCAACGATGGACGTTCACTCTCCAGGTCGCTGATCGGAAACGCTGCCAGTCGTTTGACGAGCGCGTCCATTTCCCCTTCCACTTGCAGGGTCAAAGAAGTTTCCTCTACAGCCAGTGCCTTCACCCCTGGTAGACTTGCCAGTTCCACTGCGTCTACCGGCCGCTTGAAGCGTACCCGCAAACGGCGGATGGCGCGCTGCTTGAGGGCAGCCACTTCGGCAGTTTCCACCACCATTCCCTGACGAATGATACCCACCCGCCCGGCGATTTCCTCTACCTCGCTTAGAATGTGCGATGAGAAGAAGACCGTTGCCCCGGCCTCCTGCGCCTCGCGTACCAGTTTTAGCACCTCCTTCTGCATCAGCGGATCGAGACTGGTGGTCGGCTCATCGAGTAGAAGCAGTTCCGGGCGGTGCATCAGCGCTTGCACTACGCCGAACTTCTGCTTGTTGCCTTTGGAGAGATTCTTGAACTGTGGCTTGAAGTCCAGATCGAGGCGCTCGGCCAATTGACGGACGAAGTTCCAGTCCAGGCGGCTGCTGCGCAAGGCAGCCAGGTAGCGTAGTCCAGCCTCGACAGTTAGATTGCCGTCGAAGGCCAGTTCTCCTGGTAGATAGCCGCAACGGCGACGCACTTCTAAGGATTGTTTTTGCGGGTCCAAGCCAAGGACGCGTACTGTCCCGCTGTCTGGGCGAATCATGTCCAGCAGACAACGGATGGTGGTGGTCTTGCCGGCGCCGTTTGGGCCTAGGAAGCCGAAGATTTCGCCACGGCCCACCTCCAGGTCCACGCCGCGCAGTGCCTGTACTGCGCCGTAGGATTTTGTCAATCG
>JANWWB010000424.1 GCA_025056515.1 Anaerolineales bacterium | reverse complement strand
CAGGCGAGCCCATTCGACCACTCTGGCACCTCCCCAACTCGCCGCCAAATCATCATAGTGGCGAAATTCTACCACAAAAACCTACCAATGGTAGGCCGATTTTGGTTATCAGAGCATAGATGCTCAAAACGCATGGACAGTTAAGACCTCTACAGATCATTGACCTACCAGCAACCACATCTCTTGGTGCGCTCTACACATCAAAGTACAAAGACATTTCGTAGGGATGGGGACGGTTGCGCACAGCAAAGTATTCCTGATAGCGTTTATATTCAATCCATTGATGAATTAACTCTTCACTGAAGACGCCGCCAGCGGTCAGGAAGTCATGATCAGCCTCGAGGGCACGCAAGGCTTCGTTCAGTGAAGAGGGCAAAGGTTTGATGGCCGCCCGCTGTTCGTCGGTCCAAGCGAAGATATTCGCATCAATCGGACCAAAACCGTGCTCGGTTGGGTCAATCTTGCGTTGGATTCCATCCAACCTAGCCAACAACATGGCCGCCAACATCAAGTAGACATTCCCGGTAGCATCAGGTGGACGGAATTCCAGGCGCGCCGTCTCCGGTTGATTGGCATATTTCGGAATGCGCACTGCGGCGCTCCGATTACCAAGTGAAAAGAACGCATTGACCGGCGCTTCATACCCCGGTACTAAGCGGCGATACGAATTTGTGCTCGGATTGGTTATCGCCAGTAGTGCCGCGCCGTGAGAGAGCAACCCGCCGATATAGTACAAGGCCTGCTGTGAAAGGCAACCATACCCATGAGGGTCGTAAAAAATATTCTTTCCCTGCTTGAAAAGATGTTGATGAAAATGCATCCCCGAGCCAGCCTCCCCATAGAGTGGTTTAGGCATAAAGGTGGCCGTTTGCCCATGCCGATGAGCAGTCATCTTAACTACATACTTGATGATCATGGTCGCATCACCAGCGAGAAGCAGTCCCATCATCGGGGTTTCAATCTCACATTGCCCCGGGCCACCGACCTCGTGATGATGATATTTGACCGGTACCCCCATCTGCTCAAGATGAGTAGTGATCTCGGTGCGTAGGTTGTAGAGGCTATCCTTTGGCGGAATAGCATGATACCCGCCATGAACTGGGATGTAATGTCCATGCCCGCCCTGTGCCGAGTTCCAGTCGGCTTCGGCGCTAAAAATTTCATAGTAGGCGCGGTTAATACCGTATTCATAGGCGACGCTATCGAAGATGTAAAATTCAAATTCCGGCCCCCAACGACTTTCATCGGCAATTCCGGTAGATTTGAGATATTCCTCGGCGCGAAGAGCAATATTACGAGGATCATTTTGGAAGATGGTGTGAGTGTCGGCCTCGAGGGTTGTGCAAATAAACGAGAGAGTAGGGACACCCCAAAACGGATCCATGAAGCCGGTTCTCAGGTCCGGCACGAGTACCATGTCACCGGCCTTGACCGATTTCAGCCCAACCGCCGAACCATCAAAACCAATGCCCTTTTGCAAGACGCTTTCATCGAATTGAGTGGCCGGAATCGTCAGGTGATGCCAACGCCCCCACAGATCACAGAATTTCAGGTCAATGATGGCAATATTGTAATCGCGCACGTATTTATGCGCTTGCTCAAAGGTTTCAAACATCTCGCCTCCCGCAGAGAAAAATTCGTCTTCAGGCGCAAACGCCCAGATTCAAACAGAAGAACGTCATCCTTGGTACAAGAAGATCGGCTTCCAGGACATTGCAATACCTCGTTCTCTTGCTCAAGCGCACCCAGCGTCACCCAAGCAAGAACAACTTTGTTAGTTTTAACACAAAGTCTTGGCTTACAGGAAGTGCTTTCTGTCCTCTCCTGATCAATCAGGTTTCCTGGATGAAAAAAGACGACCGGTTGTTGCCGATCGTCCTGGCACAAAAACGGCAAGGCAAGCCGAGAAGAGACGCATTCAACCGTGTCGAAGGTTCATGCGTTACTTGCTCGCGCCAAACGAGGGACAGCGGCGGACTGTTCCTCGTTGTTGCAGGAGGAACTCTGTTTTCATCGAATCTAGCAAAGCCAGTAGTATTTCACTTGCGGTTGCGCAAGAAAGCCGGAATATCCAAGTCGTCAGTATTGATGGTCGTAGGACGGAACTCGGAGGGAGATTGCCCAGGCCGACTTTCCACACTGACCGTTTCGACAGTGCGCTCAACAGGACGAGACGAGAAGGAGGCGCGCGTCGGTTGAACAATCCGCCGCGGCATGCCGGTGCGCTCGAAGCCGGTGGCAATGACGGTGATGCGGATTTCATCGCCCATATCTGGGTCAATCACGGCGCCAAAGATGAGATTGACATCTGGATGCGCCGTCTCGCGGATAAGCGCTGCTGCCTGATTGACCTCAAAGAGCGTCAGCGAGGGACCACCCGTGACATTGAAGAGGACACCACGCGCCCCATCAATCGTAATATCGAGCAACTGGCTGGAGATAGCTTGCTCGGCGGCGATACGAGCGCGGTCTTCGCCGGAGGCCTTGCCCACCGCCATCAGCGCCGCCCCACCTTCGGACATAATCGCCTTGACATCGGCAAAATCCAAGTTGATCAGGCCGGGGACAGTGATCAATTCCGAAATCCCTTGAATGCCCTGGCGCAAGACATCATCCGCCATGCGGAAGGCATCGGTCAGACTGGCGCGCTTGTCCATAATCTGGAGCAGGCGGTCGTTGGGGATGACGATGAGCGTATCAGCGTGCTCTTTGAGCTTTTGCATGCCAGCCTCGGCGTTTTCCATGCGCTTCTTGCCCTCAAAGGTGAAGGGGCGAGTCACTACGCCAATCGTCAGGGCGCCCAGTTCGCGCGCTGCCTGCGCAACGACCGGCGCAGCACCGGTACCGGTTCCACCGCCCAACCCGGCCGTAATGAAGACCATGTCCGCGCCTTTGAGCACATTGTACAGGTCATCTGCCGATTCTTCAGCGGCTTTGCGTCCGATCTCCGGATTTCCACCTGAGCCGAGTCCCCGGGTCAGTTTCTCACCAATCTGCAACCGGATCGGCGCTTTGGATAGCATGAGCGCCTGGGCATCGGTGT
>JANWWB010000155.1 GCA_025056515.1 Anaerolineales bacterium | reverse complement strand
GAGACCGGAGAAAGCCTGCTTGTCAATGATGTGAAGCTAGATCCTCATTACCTTCCCTTGCCCGGTTGGGATGCCGGTTCTGAACTATGCGTGGCCCTGAAAGACGGCGAGACGGTTTTGGGAGCGATTGATGTTGAAAGTTCCCGCACTCATGCGTTTACACAGAGCGATGTGCTTGTGCTCGAGTCGCTGGCCGGAATTTTAGGCAGTGTTATCGCCCGCGCCAGGCAATATCAAGACCTAAGAAGCACGGTCGACGAATTAGAACTGGCGCGCCTTGAACTTCAGCAACGCATGGTTGCACAACAAGCGGCGGAAACACGCCTTTTTCAGGCTGCAAAACTAGCTGCCGTAGGTGAGATGGCTGCGGGGATTGCCCATGAATTGAATAATCCTCTAACGACCGTGATCGGTTTTACAGAACTCGCTTTCGAGTCCCCTAATTTACCCGATGAAGTTCGTTCTGACCTGGCTGTGGTCCTACAAGAGGCGAAGAGGGCGCGCAGCGTTGTGCGGCGTTTGCTCGATTTTGCCCGACAAACAGAGAGCGTGCGCACGCGCTGTGACCTGAACGAAATCGTGGCCGATGCTCTCATGTTGACTCATCATCTCCTGCGAACGGGTGGAATTACAGTTCACACCCGTTATACCGAATCTCTTCCGTGGGTTTCAGTGGACTCTAATCAGATTAAACAGGTGATTCTTAACCTGGTGCATAATGCCATGCACGCTATGCCTGAGGGAGGAGATTTGTTTATTGAGACGTTTGCTCAAGCGCGCCGAGGCCACCCAGGAGTTGCGGTCAGCGTTCGCGATACCGGCGTTGGAATTCCCCAGGAAAATCTTGGGCGTGTTTTTGAACCTTTCTTTACCACGCGCGCAGATAAGGGCGGGGTCGGCTTGGGGCTTTCGGTCTCATACGGAATTATCGTTGACCATGGCGGGGAAATTGATGTCTTCAGCCAAGTAGGGCAGGGTGCTACGTTTACGATTTGGTTGCCGGTGGAGAGTGAAGTGTGAATCGAACTCGTATTTTAGTCGTGGATGATGAGGCGGCTATTGTCCGCTTGTGTGAGCGTTTGCTCCGACGTGCTGGCTATGAGGTGGTTTCGTTTGTGGAGTCGCCGGCTGCAGCAGACTTTTTACGCCGTGAGCGTGTGGATTTGCTGTTGGTGGATGTCCGCATGCCGGTTTTGAACGGCTTTGATCTGATTGTCGAAGCGCGTCAGCGTCATCCGGAGATGGCGATTTTGATTATGACCGGCTTTGGAACCATGGAGATGGCTGTCCAGGCCTTGCGTCAGGGTGTGGATGGCATTCTGCTCAAACCGTTTGAGACGGGTGAAGAGTTGATAGGTGCAGTGCGCCAGGCCTTGGCCGATCATCAACGCAAGCGCGATGTTGCTCGTATGCAAGCTCTGCGCCCGCTTTTTGACATCACGGAAACTCTCTTGGCCGAGACCAATTTACCACGCCTATTGGACTTGATTATGACAGCAGTATGTGGGCATTTGCGTTGTGAACATGCTGCCTTTTATCGCTATTCTTCTGAGACAAACGAACTGGAACTGGTTGTCCGACGCGGTATGGAGTTCCCGGCGCGAGAGGTCTCGAGCCTTGAGGGCGGGTTGATAGGTCGTACCGATGCACTCGGGGCGCCACTTTGGGTGAGCGTCCCTGAGGGGGTTGGCGAAGCAGATTTGCGCGCCGACTTGAGCGCAAGGGGATTAGCTCATGCCATGACCGCTCCAATCATCCGTCAAAAGGTGCGCGGCGTTCTCCTAGCTGGGCGAGGAAAGGGTGCTCCGTCTTTTCATGAAGCGGATTTGGAGATGTTCATCCTTCTGGCGCGACAGGCCGGTGTGGCGATGGAGAATGCCGAGTTATATGAGGAACTGAGACAATATGTGCGTCAAGTTGAAGAATCGCAGCAGGCATTGGTTCGGGCAGAAAAGTTGGCAACGGCTGGTCGTCTGACTGCTTCGATCGCTCATGAAATCAATAACCCTCTTCAGGCGGTGCAAAATTGTCTTCACTTGGCGCAACGCGCCGAGTTGGATGCAACCAAACGACAAGAGTATCTAGCGCTGGCACAGGCCGAACTCGAGCGCTTGATGAAAACTGTTCAACGAATGTTAGAATTCTATCGGCCGGGTAGTCTTGAGCGTCAGCAAGTAATGGTGGATGTCCTTTTGCAGCAAGTGCTTGCTCTCATGTCGCCTCAATTGGAGCAACGCGGCATTCGAGTTACTACCGGCTTTTCTTCGAAATTACCTCCCATCCTAGCTGTTAAGAGCCAGCTCGAGCAAGTTTTTATCAACCTAATCGTCAATGCCTATGATGCCATGCCAGAGGGTGGGGAATTACGCATTACAGCGCGTCCTGTTCGAGGAATGGTGGAGATTATCTTCCGAGATACTGGGCCGGGTATCCCACCTGAAGACCGAGTGAGGATTTTTGAGCCGTTCTTTAGCACCAAGCCCCAGGGAACGGGATTAGGGCTATCGGTCAGCTATGGAATTGTTGCTGCGCATGGGGGCAATCTTGACCTCCTACCCGAGCGCAGTCGAGGAGCGAGCTTTCGGATTCTATTGCCCATCCGAGGAGAGAGAACATGACAACCAAAGGGACTATTTTGGTTGTAGATGATGAACCCATCGAACGGCAGACTCTAACGGAAATTCTGCGGTTGGAGGGGTATTATGTGGCATCGGTGGCAAATGGAGAAGCCGCACTTGATTATGTACGGACGCGCAATGTTGACTTGATGATTCTCGATTTGCGTATGCCCGGGATGAGTGGGATGGATGTCATTAAAGTTGTTCATCGCACGCATCCGGATATAGAGATTATCCTCTTGACGGCGCATGGTTCGATGGATACGGCGATTGAAGCATTACGGCATCGCATTCACGATTATTTACTCAAACCGGCTTCTCCAGCACAGATCCTCGAGACGGTGGCCAAAGGGTTACAGCGACGTCAGGCGCGTTTGCAAGACCAGCTGCGTAAAAGCATGGCCACTTCGAATGATGTTTTGGTGTTCAAAGATGGGGTACGGGTTGACTTAAACCGCCGAAGAGTTGTCAGCGGCTCGAGCGAGATGTCACTGACCCCGGCAGAAGGCCGGTTGTTGCGCGTGTTTTTGGAGAATCCCGGAAAGGTCTTTTCCCATCGGGAATTGGTCTTATTGGTGCAAGGATATTCGGCTACACAACAGGAAGCACCGGAGATTTTGCGTCCCCTTGTCAGTCGTTTGCGGCAAAAACTCAACGCTGCTCCTTCGTTACGAAGACGAATTGTCAGTGTGCGTGGAACTGGCTATCTGTTTGAAACCGATGACGTCTAAAGTTGAGGGGGATTAAGCCAGCGGAGAAGGTTGCTTTCTGGACGGAGGCGTTCAGCGCGAATTTTCTCAAAGCCAATCAGGGCGATACTGGCTATAATGAATAGTGCGCCCCACCATTGTTGGAGTGTCAATCTTTCTCCCAACCAGAGCCGACTGACAAAGATAGAGACCAACAATTCTCCAATGCTGAGCAAGACGGTCTGCAAGCCGCCGATGTGTTTAACCCCTAAAAACAGGGTCAACCTTGAGAGCGCTGTCACGATTCCCAGGGAAAGAATCGGCAACCAGGCTGTCGTGGAGGAAAGGGCGTGGAGCGAGGCAAAGAAGGCAAAAGGAAACGTTGTAAGACTCATGGCAATCAGTGTGTACATGGTGACCGTGGGAGCCGGGATGTCGTACAGAATGCGCTGGTTGATAGGTAGATGAAGCGCATAGAGGGCGGCGGCTGTTAGCATGAAGAAAACACCCAACCAGTTCACGGGTGTCGAGCGAACGGATGTGAGCAAGAAAACACCCACCAGGGCTAGGAGTAAGCGGAGAAAAGTCAGGCGAGGTAATTTCTGTTTGTCAAAAAGCGACCATAGTACTAGAAAAACGGGGTACAGAGAGTAGAGCAATTGTCCTAGGCTGACATCTAGGTGTTGGAGAGAAAGGTAGTAGAAAACAGAACCTAAACCATTGATGGCGCCTGCTAGCCCACAACCTAGCAGACCGGCTGGATAGATATACAGAAAGGAACGGCGGAAGAGGACAATCCACAAGAACACCACCAGAGCAGCCAACAAGGTGCGCAAAGCCACCACCCAGAACGGATGTACGCCTAGGTTGATCGCTTGTTTGCCGAAGGTGGGGGTCATGCCTAAAAACAAGGCAGAGGCTAATGCGGCTCCTATGCCTGTTTGGAGTTTGTGTCTGAGTTTTTGTCTCTGTCCAGCCAAATTCACGCCCCTATTCAAGATTGAGCAGAGAACGCACTTCTTCTAGGAATTCATCGCTGAGAAAATCGCCTTTTTGCATGAGAGCTTGAATTTGTCCCAAAAGGCGTCGCTTTTCGTCGGCGGTGAGTTCCTTGGCTGTTGAGACGATAACCGGAATATTAGCCGTTTGGTTTTCGTGTCGTAGGGCGTCAAGCACGGCAAAGCCATCCATTTCCGGCATCATCAGGTCGAGGATGAGCAAATCGGGCATTTCACGGCGACAAATTTCAAGGGTCTCCCGGCCGTCTTTGGCTTCGAAGAGTGTGAAATTTCCCTGGGATTGTAAAATACGCCGAATCAAGCGGCGCGCCTCTTCGCTGTCGTCAGCGATGACCACGCGTGGGAAGCGCGCTGGAGCAACGCGATTGAGGGCTGCTAGCAATCCTTCTGGCTGTGGGGTTTCGGTGCGCGCTGGGAAGACGATACTACTAGCCCAGTTTTCACCTAACAGGAAGGGTTCTGCTGGGAGGGTGTGGCCGCTGCAATTCACCACCACAACATCGGTAGATTTAATGACGCCGTTTCGAATAAGCTTGAAGAGACCTGCAAAGGCGACCCCGGTTGCCGGTTCAACGGAAATGCCTTCCATTTTCGCCAGGACGTGCATGGCGCGGAAGGCTTCCTCGTCAGAGACGCTTTCAAATACCCCCCCGTGCTGTTTGAGTAGGTTGTGGAGCAAAGTATAGGTGCGGCCTGGGTCTCCAGTTGCTAGCGTTTCGATATGGGTAAATGGAGAGGTTACGGGGTCGGCTGTGTTTTTGCCTTGTTGCCACGCATGGACCATTGGGGCACATCCTTCCGCTTGGATGAGAGCCATAGCCGGTTGTCGGTCAATAAATCCCATTTGCTGAAGTTCTGAGAATCCTTTTGCGATTCCAAGTGGCCCCATCCCGCCGCTAATTGCTTGGATGTACCAATCCGGTGAAAGCCAACCTGGACTACGGTGATTATTCTGACCGAATGCTGCTTTGGGTTGTGGGGCGCGCAATGTTGCTAATTGTTCTGCGATTTCATAAGCAATCGTCTTCATAGCCTCCACCGAGGGGATGGTACGTGCACCTCGGTCGAGATACAGGTTGCGTTGACGAGCGAATTCGGCGGCGACTTGCTTGGCCTGGTCGTAAGAGCCTGTGACTTTGATGACCTGACTGCCGTACAGAGCAATTTCGCGCATCTTGACCGCCGGAACCAGGCTAGTGACAAAAGCCCATAATTTGATGCCTGCGCGAGCAGCATAGGCAGAATAGGAAATAGCTACATTGCCGGTCGAGGCTACGACCATTTCCGTAATCCCGGCTTCCTTGAGTGCGGCGATGGTGACCGCAGCTTGTCGGTCCTTGAAGGAGGAGGTTGGCCCTTGGCGTTCGTCTTTGATGTAGATATTTGGGCAGCCCAGCATCATCCCTAAATTCACGGCCGGTATCAAGGGTGTACCGCCCTCGCCTAAGGTTAGCGTGGGGTTGAGGTTACGGACGGGCAAAAGCTCACGATATCGCCAAAGTTCAAAGGGGCGACACGCTAATTCGCGTTGCCAGATCTTTGCCACTCTTTCCAGATCATACCGGGCTTCGCGCCATTGGCTACTACAGCGAGGACACTCCGCTGACGAGGGGGAGTAGGGTGCTTCGTACCCACAATCAAGGCAACGAATGACAAAGTGGTTCATGGTGGTTTCCCTAGCGTTTGATGCGCCGTAAGGCATGTTCTAGACGTCTCAACAGTTCTTGTTCGTTGAGGAGGCCTTTTTGTAGAAGATTTTGTCCAAAGGATGCAAGCATTTGATGCTGTTCGGGCGTTAAGTCTGCACCTGAAATGACGATGACGGGGATATCTATTAACTGAGGGTTGGAACGCATTTTTTCTAGAATGGCAAAGCCATTTAGGTCGGGCATGAAGAGGTCAAGAATTACGGCATCCGGCTTGTTCTTTTCGATTTCGCTCCAGCCAGCAGGGCCGCCTTGACATAGGATGGCTTTGTATTGGCTGTGTTCACTCAGCAATTTTCCGATCAAACTCAAGTCTTTCGGGTCATCATCAATGACTAAGACGGTGTGAATATCACCTTGCCCGTTGAGGCGGTTGATGGCTTTGATCAAATCTTCTTCTAGGATGGGTTTAACCAGATAATCGGCGGCGCCTAAGCTAAAGCCTTTTTCGTCCTCTTCGAGGATGCTACAGATAATCACAGGGATATCGCGCGTTTCCGGATGATTTTTCAATTCTGTGAGAACGGTCCATCCATCTCGGCCAGGCATCATGATATCCAAGGTGATAGCAAACGGTTTGAGTTCGATGGCGCGTTGGACGGCTTGCGTGGGATCGGTTAGAGGAATGACTTGATAGCCTTGCGGTTGGAGATACCTTTCATATAACTGGATGACTTGGATTTCATCGTCGATGGCGAGAATAAGGTTTGAACCCCTTTGAGGCATCACTTGGAGTTGCTCTGTTTTAGGTTGTGCTTCAGGCTGAGGAACAGGAAGTGTAAAGTAGAAAGTGCTTCCTCGACCGACCTCGCTCTGAACGCCAATTTGGCCTCCATGGAGCTCAACCAAGCGCCGAGAAATGGACAGCCCTAAGCCGGTGCCGCCGGTTTTACGCGTGGGGGAAGCGTCCACTTGGGAGAACGGTTGGAACAGTTTGGCGATGTCTTTTTCAGCGATTCCTGGTCCGGTATCGATGACTCGAATGACCACCTCGGGTTGACCGCTAGAGGACATTTGTGTCTCGGCTTCGATGGTGATACTTCCTTGTTCGGTAAATTTTGCGGCATTGGAGAGCAAATTAAGTAAAACTTGCCGGATGCGTGTCGGATCAGCGCGCACCGTTGGTAGATTTGGCGCAATCTTCTGCACTAGGGTAATCGGTTTATCTTTGATGAGACCCCTGGTGGTTGGGATAATGCTCTCAATCAGCTCGTTTAGGTTGACATGTTCATCGATGGCTAGCTCCATCTTACCGGCCTCGATCTTCGACAGGTCGAGAATATCGTTAATCAGGCGGAGCAGGTGTTGACCGGAGTTGTAAATTGCGGTTAGGTCTTGTTGTTGGAGTTCAGTGATGGGTCCGTCAATGC
>JANWWB010000422.1 GCA_025056515.1 Anaerolineales bacterium | reverse complement strand
GCAGGCGGCGCAGGTGGCGCAGCTGCCTTCGGAGGGACATTGGGCCTCTGGCCGCCGTCTGTGCTTATCCTGCTGCCGATCGGGCTTTTGCTTTGGTGGGGCGTTGGCTATGCTTCTGTGACGACGATGAGCATTGGCTTGATGTCCGCCTTCATCTTTCTCATCCGCGCTGCCCTGGGACTTTCACCATGGGAATATGTCTTCTACGGCCTCGCCTCTGAGGTACTTTTGTTGTGGGCTTTGCGTCCCAATCTCCGGCGCCTCATTGAAGGAACAGAACGAAGACACGGTTTACCCGTCTATCTGGAAAAACGCAGACGAGCACGGCAAAACGCTTTGGCCTCTCTGACAAACACAGAAACGCCCCACCATAGATCTCTCTGAGCATTTGGGCGCTATCCCGTCACAGCCTCTTGGTTGTCATCTAGATCAGGCTTCCTAGGCTTCCAGAGTACAGGAACCTATAGCGATTAGGTTGCTTCGGGCTGCAGGCGGCTCTGCTTCTCCTGAAGCTCGATTTGCTTTTCCCGAAGGTAGAGTGCACGCAGATTGCGACGATGAAGTTCTTCTACCAAGCCGCCCAAGTAAACGCGCGACTTACCGCAGGCTTCAATCCCGTTTTCGGCTAAAAATTCTTCCGGCGAGCGACGACGAATGGCCGCTTTAGCCACTTTGCGAATGTTGGCTAGATAGTTCAAATTCTCGCGCACCGCCATATCGATCTCCCCACGCAAGATCACGTCGCCATGTCCCTGGACAATATTTTCCAACCCCATCCGGCCGATCTTCCTAATCGAGGCCGTAATCTCTTCAATGTCACCATCGACCACATACGGAAGCGGCATAAAGGCATCCCCCGCGAAGAGAATGCGGTCCTCATCAATCAACACCATGATTCCATCCGGACTATGTCCAGGAGCCGGCATGATGGAAAGATTCTTCTTCCCAACCTTCAAATTCAGCACCCCTTCGCTAAACGTAAAATGCGGCAAAACAATGCGAACATGGCGGAAGGTGGGATTTTGTTTCTTAACCGATTCGAGGGCCGGAATGCCGCGCTGTTCCAGCAGCTCGCGGCACTGGCTATGAGCAATGACAAAAGCATCCGGGAAAAAGCAATTCCCCCAGCTATGGTCGGCATGGTAGTGGGTATTGATAATGTACCGCACTGGAACCTGCAGGTCCCTCTCGACAAAATCCCGGATGGCCATGCTCTCTTCGGGCAAGGCCAAGGTATCAATCAAAACCGCCCACTGTGGTCCGAATACAACACCGGCTGTGACTTGAGCGTAAATATCACTTTGGAACCAATAGACATTCTCGGAAAGACGTTCGCGATGCATATTGTCCTCGCTAGAATTTGCTTGACTCTAGCACAAATGAAAGGCAAAAGTCAAGGGCAGGCTGACTGAACAGGAGTGGACATATCAACCAGCGCCTCGTAACCGCCAGGCGAAAGACAATCAGCCAGCCAACTTCACCAGAATCTCTTGAAGCGGCAATTCATCCAGCGAACGGAGGATGAGATCGGCATCAAGCCGACCGGCATGTGCTGTTACCGGATTGGGAACACCTACCACGCGCAGACCGGCGCGCTTGGCCGCCAGAACACCGTTTGGTGAATCTTCAAATGCTATCGCCTGTCGAGGCGAAAGTTGAAATCGGTGTAACGCCTCCAGATATAGGTCCGGAGCCGGTTTGAAGCGCGGAGCATCCTCGCGGCAAACAACCGTCTCAAAAAAGTCGGTGATTCTCAGCTGCCGCAGATAGCCATCCACCCAGGCATGCGGCGAGCTGGAGACCACGGCTAATCGCAAGCCCAGCGCCCGCGCCGAGGTCAAGAAGTGAGAGACACCAGGCATAGCAGAAAGTTGGGCTTGAGTCCTTAGGCGTTCCCGGCGCACTTGTTCATGCAGAGCTACTGTATCCAAATCCCGTCCTGTAACCTGCGCCAAGTACGCCGCTACATCGAAGTTCGCCAGCGTAGAACCCACCACGTCACGCAACCAGATATCCATTGGAAACGAAACTCCGTACTCGGCATAAATTTTCTGCCAGGCTTCGACCTCCGGAGTTTCAGTATCCATCAGGAGACCATCGAAATCGAGGAACAAGGCCTGAATCATACGCCGCCGGATTATACTTGAGAATGCCAAAAGCAGTAAAACAGCATAAGAAGCAATGACGTTTCTCTCTATGCAACTTCTTCATCCGGCCATACAATCGTGTCTATGACTTCCCAGACTTCGCCATCCACCCGCGGTTACGCTGTTGCTCTCGGAAGCGCAGCTATTCTATCAACAACGGCCGTATTCATTCGCTATTTGACCCAGACCTACACCCTGCCAGCCTTGGTCTTGGCCTTCTGGCGCGACCTGTTCCTAGCCGTCAGCCTCTGTTTGATTCTATGGTTTTTCTTTCCGGCGCGTCTTAGGGTAAACGGAAGCCTTGGGTATTTGTTCATCTACGGGGCAGTCTTGGCAGTTTTTAACTCCGTTTGGACGCTGTCAGTGGCCTTCAATGGAGCAGCTGTGGCAACCGTGCTGGCCTACTCCTCGGCTGCGTTCACGGCCCTGCTCGGGCACTGGATTCTGAAAGAAACGCTTTCTTGGGCCAAAGGCATCGCAATTATCGTGAGTTTGAGCGGATGTACGCTCGTAGCAGGTGCCCTCAACCCGCAAACTTGGACTCTCAATCCGATTGGGATTTCCACCGGAATCGTCTCAGGCTTGCTGTGGGCTACCTACAGTCTGATGGGACGCTCGGCTTCTCGACGCGGCCTGAACCCCTGGACAACGTTACTTTACACGTTTGGCTTCGCGACCGTCTTCCTCCTAGGCTTTAACCTGGGATTGGGGAAATTCCTACCTGGAGCAACGCAACATCCTGGCGATCTTTTTTGGTTGGGCACATCCTGGTCGGGATGGGGTATTCTTTTCTTGCTCAGCATCGGCCCGACTTTGGGCGGCTTTGGCCTTTACAATGTAGCGCTGACCCTCTTACCTTCTAGTGTCGCCAATCTCATTGCCACTTCAGAACCGGTCTGGACAGCCCTCATCGCCTATGCCTTTCTCGGAGAACGTCTGACGGGTGTGCAGATTCTCGGAAGCTTGATGGTGCTTGGTGGTGTTCTCCTGCTTCGCTTGTATGAGAACAAGGCAGAGCGTTCACTGCGCTGGACATCTTAGCACAACCTACATCTGCAACTACACAAGACCGGCGCCAGGGAACTCGGTCGAATGTCCTGCGACATCTCGCAACACATTTTGGAGAGCAACCATCGAGCAGGAAGGAATGCCCAAAACGCTCACCTAGCAGTATAATTTGACAACTGTCTATGGAAGCACCTCAAATCCTGAATGGTCGTTATGAAATTGTAGAATTGCTGGGTAAGGGAGGCATGGCGGTTGTCTATCGCGCCCGCGATTTGATGCTCGAACGCCAGGTTGCTATTAAGGTCCTACGTGAAGATTACTCCCGCGACCCAAGCTTTCAAGAGCGCTTTCGGCTGGAGGCACGAGCCGCTGCCAATCTTTCCCACCCGAACATCGTGACCGTGCACGATTTCGGCCTAGACCAAGGTCGGCTGTTTATCGTCATGGAACTTGTGCTCGGTGCGGATCTCAAAACCATCTTGCGCAAGCGCGGACGTTTCACCCCAGAAGAAGCGCTGCCACTTATGATTCAAGCCTGTGCAGGGATTGGCTACGCGCACCGTGCCGGTCTGGTGCATTGCGATGTCAAGCCCCAAAACTTCCTGGTCACACCCGACATGCGGCTCAAGGTCACTGATTTCGGCATCGCGCGCGCCCTAAGCACAATTCGACCAGACGAACAAACCGATGTCGTTTGGGGATCACCGCAATACTTCTCGCCCGAACAAGCCGCCGGCAATGCCCCTTCCCCTGCTTCAGATGTTTACTCCCTCGGTGTAGTCTTCTATGAGCTACTGACCGGGACACTCCCCTTTCAAGCAGAAACAGCAGCAGAGCTGGCGCGTTTGCATCTCGAAGCTCAGCCGATCCCGATTCGCGAATTCCTACCGGACATTTCCCCTGAGTTGGAACAAATCATCCAAAAAGTGCTCTCCAAAGAACCATCCCAACGCTACCGAACCGCCGACCAGCTAGGACGCGTGCTGATGCATTTTGGGAACACCCGTTCAGCGCCTGCTCTCACTCTCACGCCGGAAGCTGCGCCGCTCATCCTGCCCACTCATCCTGCCTCGCCCCCTCCACCCCCCAGACCAACGCAGAAACCGACGCCTTCCGAAAGCTTGGATTGGGTCGCAGTTCTGTTAGGCTTCTTGGCATTAATCGCCGTCTTGGGACTGATTCCATTTTGGGTTTGGGTCTACTTCGTTTATCATCCGCCCATTCGCTAGACGGCTTGGGACTTCTAACAGCATGTCAAGATCATCTTTCTTAATCGCTCCATCCATCTTATCGGCCGATTTCACCTGTCTGCGTGAGCAGATAGCCACCTGTCAGGCTGCCGGCGCCGATTGGATCCATGTTGATGTCATGGACGGGCATTTCGTCCCCAACTTAACCATGGGACCTTTCATCGTTGAACATCTGCGCCGCATAACCGACCTCCCCCTTGATGTCCATTTGATGGTCGAGCACCCCGATACGCTGCTTGAAGCGTTTGCCCGCGCCGGAGCGACGTATCTGACCGTTCACATCGAGGCCTGTGCAGACGTACAAAGCACACTGAAACATATCAAATCACTTGGCTGTCAAGCCGGCCTGACACTCAACCCAGCCACCCCGCCAGAAGCCTTGCGCTCAGCCCTGCCTTTGGCCGACTTGGTTTTGGTGATGACTGTACACCCGGGCTATGCCGGTCAAAAGTTCCGGGAAGACCAACTTCCCAAGGTACGCACCGTTCGCCAGATGCTGGAGACAATTCACTCCTCAGCCTGGTTAGAAGTGGATGGGGGAGTCTCAGCCGAGAATATCCCCAAGCTCAAAGAAGCCGGTGCAAATGTCTTTGTGGCAGCTTCGGCTATCTTCCAGCATCCCCAAGGAATTGCCGCCGGCATCCAGGCGATGCGCCAGGCCTTAGCATGACAAGCGCAGAAAAACAAAAATCACAGCCAACGCTGTGACTTTTGTGGAGTGGAAAGGAGAACATGCTTCACTCAGTCTTTGCCAAAGTCCGAATACACTTGGCACACAACACCTTCGTCACCCTGCGGCCATTTTCGATGATCGTTACTTTTTGCAAATTGGGCCGGAAGGGGCGGTTGGTGTTCCGCTTGGAGAACGAAACCGCATTCCCGAACACGGTCGTCTTGCCACAATGCGCGCATTTTGCCATAGTTGCACTTCCTTTCTTCTCTTCCCAGAGACTGTCTGCCGGAATTGACAGGCGGCGTATTTTACCATGATTTCGCATCCTTAGGCAAGACAAGTGTTATATTTGTATGATAGATTGTGTTAGCAAGCTTAGCAGATTATCAGACAGATTTGCCCTTCTGGCTACGTTGACCCCAAGCAAAATGACAACAGGCAGTCAGACCACGCTAGCAGATGTTGATTACCCTAATCTCACACCTGATTTCTCTCGCCTTTTTTCGAGAACAAAGAGGTCACTGAGAAGAAGAGACGAGCAGGAAACTTGGCAAACCAACCCTGAAGATCAAAAGTCACTAGAAAGGGATACCTATCATGGGCGAAGAAACCACAACACTTGGAACCATTCGTATTTCTCCCAAAGCCGTCGCTCGAATTGCTCACCATGCTATTTTGCAATCTTACGGCGTAGTCGGTCTTGCGCCCAAGAACCTGGCCGAGGGACTCTCAATCACCAAAGACCCAAGCCGAGGTGTGCATGTCGATTACGATGGAACCAACCTGGACATTGACGTGTATATCATTGTCGAATACGGAACGCGCATCACCACAGTAGCCGAAAGCGCAGCCAATGCCATCCGCTATAACGTGGAAAAGACTTTAGGAATGCCGGTACGTAACGTGAACATCCACATTCGCGGCCTACGGGTCAGCGGTGATTGAAACTTCATCGGGAGTGGCTCTGAAGACATGAATCCGAATCAACTCGTTCAAACCGAACCTCTCACCTTCGACCACTTTGAC
>JANWWB010000104.1 GCA_025056515.1 Anaerolineales bacterium | reverse complement strand
GATACAACGCCAGAGTGGGGTATTTCCATCCTTCCCCTTGAGCCAATATCGGCAATTGTCCCGCCAGACTCTTCCCATCGCCGGTCATCGCGGTATTGAACACTACCTCCGCATCTCCTTCCGTCAGGGCGCGGTAGGTATCTACCTGGTGTTGCGAAAGCCGCATCCCCTGCGGCAGGCGCGCCCGCAACGCAGCGGGGACTTCTGCCTCGTTCGCAAGTTTGGAGAAGACAGGCAACGTTTTTACTCTCATCCCTTTCCACCGATTGACTACTCAACTATACTAACCATTGGAATCATCCGACCAATCGTTATTAGTATACAAAATCCGACTGACAGAATCCGTCAGTCGGAGCCATACATTTCCCGGAATTTCTTGCCCAGGCGGGCGAACTCGGCGCGCAGTTCGGGCGGCTCCAGCGCCTCCACGTCATCGCCAAACTGACGCAGCCACCAGCCGAATTCCCGCCAGCCTGCTACCCGCGCCCGCAAAATCACCGACCCGTCTGCTTGCGCTTCCACCTGCTGCGTGGGATGATGCTTTTCTTCCAGGACCAAGTGGGCAACGCGAGGGCTAAAACGTGCGGCGACATTCACTTTCGGTTCACCTCGAAACAAACTCCACGCTTCTCGCACGTACTCTTCTATCGAAAAAGTATCCGGCAGCGTATAGGACCGTTCGGTCAGCCTGGCCTGCCGGATGCGAATCATCTTGAACGTGCGCACTTCCTTCGAGTGATGACAATACCCCACCACATACCACTTTGACTTTTCGGTGAACGCTCCATAAACGTCCACCTGCCGAATGCGCGGCGTGTCGGGCGGGTCGCTTTTCGAGTCGTATTCGATTTCTGCTGTCCGCCGCAGCATCCAGGCCCGTTGCAAAGTATTGAAAATGTCTTCGAATTCCGAGTAATCGGTCAGAGAGGAGGGCTCCAGCACGAAACTGGCGTTGATGGCATCCGGCGAAGTTTCGATGGTCGAAAAAGTGGCCGCTTCGATTTTTGACAAGGCGCTTTGAGCGGCGCGCCCAAAGAGCGTTTTTTGCATGGGGCGGGCTGTCAAGGCCATTTGGATAACCAGCACCTCTTCGGGTGAGAAACGCAACGATTGAATATACGACTTGCTTGCCAGGTAGTATCCCCCTCGCTCAGCATCAAACTCGATGAACACACTACGTTCCTGTAAACCTCGAATATCTCGGTAGATAGTGCGAGGCGTCACCCCAAATTCCCGACAAAGGCGTTCCATAGAAGCATAAGGATGCAACTTCAGGAATTCCACCAAAGAAAACAGACGGTCGGCTCGGGGCATAATACGCACCTCCTAATACACCACCTCTATGTCCGTAAATTGTACTACTACTAACAGCTTTATCAAAGCATCCTAAATTCAAGTTCGCATCTTGCTCTGTTGCAAACATCGATTATTGTATCACGGCGAGCGCAGCGCCTGCCCCGAGCGAAGCGTGAGGGAAGCAGTCTCCTGGATTGCCAGGAGATTGCTTCGGCGGCTACGCTGCCTCGCAAAAACATTCAAACATGCGAGCTTGCCCTTGCAACAGAGCATTCGAATCTCCATACCGAACAAACGTCAACCTCTGAACAGGACTCCGACCTCAGACTTGACAGTTTCCAAAAGGCAGGATACACTCGCTTTTAGAAACACAAAGAAAGGAGGCGCGCTCATGGTTGAAACTTTTCGTTCCATCCCGATTAGCTCTAGCAGCGGGATGATTGGATGGCTAGGAGTGCGCCTGTAAACCGATAACAGTTGCGTCACGCATTGCAAGTCTGTTTCAACCACGGTGCACTCCAGCACCGTGGTTTTTTATCTCCGAAGGCTGGGGATTCCAGACAACCAAGGATGCAACCATGAAGGCGACGATAACTTCCTCCGCAACGTACTTTGACTTCCGTCAGACAATCCACGAAAATCGTTTGCTGGGCATGCTGCGCATGATGACCGGCTACCGATTGGCATACCTTGCAGCCAACCTGACGCTGGCTATCTCCTCACTCGCAAACACGACCACCTATCTGCTGCTGCGGAACTTTGCCGATACCATCACGGGCGAAGTCGCACCTTTCACCGGTTCGATGGCTTCTACCCTGGCCTGGTTTGCCTTTGGGTTTATCGGCCTGGCTTTGGTCGAAGGCGGATTTTCTTTCTTGTCCAGCCGACTAGCCTCGTTCTCAGCCGAAAACATCACCCGCCGCCTGCGCAACTTCCTCTTCGACCACATCCAACGCCTACCGCTCTCCTACCACAGCAAGACACCCACCGGCGACCTCATCGAGCGTGTCACCTCAGATGTAGATTCGGTGCGGACGTTCTTCAACGACCAGGCCATCGGCGTTGGGCGTATTCTGCTGCTGTTCGTCATTAACTTTGTGGCCATCTGGTCGCTCTCCTGGAAATTGGCACTGGCCTCGGTAGTGGCCGTACCGATCATCGTGGTCGTCTCGCTCTGGTTCTTCCAGAAGGTCAGTGAAGCCTATGAAGCCTATCAGGAACAAGAAGCAAAACTCTCCACCACCCTGCAAGAAAACCTGACCGGGGTCCGCGTGGTCAAAGCCTTCGCCCGCCAAGACTTTGAGAAAGAAAAATTTGAGCGGGACAACTGGGAGAAATTCCTACGCGGCAAGAAACTGCTTCAAATGCACTCGCTCTTCTGGCCGCTCTCTGATATCCTGTGCGGCTTGCAGATGCTAGGTGGTTTTGTCTTCGCCGGCATCCTGGTCATCCATGGCGAAATCACCCTTGGGACATACCCGGCCTATGTCGGGCTGGTGGTCTGGCTCATCTGGCCGATGCGCAACCTTGGACGCATCATTGTCAACACCTCCACCGGCCTGGTCTCTTACGACCGGCTGATGGAAATCGTCAAACAGGAGCGCGAACCGCTGAGCGAGGGTCGAGTCTGCCCAAACGGTCCGGCGCGAGGCGAAATCATCTTCGAGAATGTCTCGTTCCAGTACGATGACAGCAACACCGAAGCGGTGCGCAACGTCTCGTTTTGCGTCCAACCCGGGCAGTCGGTGGCACTGATGGGTTCGACCGGTTCGGGCAAGACCACCCTGGTCAACCTGCTGCCACGCTTCTACGATTACACCGGCGGGCGGATTCTACTCGACGGCATAGAACTCAAAGACTACCCACGCGCCTGGCTGCGCTCGCAAATCGGCATTGTCGAGCAGGAGCCGTTCCTGTTCAGCCGCTCGATTCGCGAGAACATCACCTACGGGGTCGGACGGAACGTGCCGCAGGAGGAAGTCGAGGCTGCTGCCCGCGCCGCTGCCCTCCATGACACCATTCTTGCTTTCCCGAACGGTTACGACACCCTGGTCGGCGAAAAGGGTGTGACGCTCTCCGGTGGGCAGAAACAGCGCGTCGCCATCGCCCGCACCTTGCTCAAGAACCCACGCATCCTCATCTTGGACGATTCTACCTCCAGCGTGGACGCCGAGACGGAGGCCGAAATCCGCGCCGCGCTCAACCGGCTGATGGAGAACCGCACCACGTTCATCATCGCCCACCGCATCCAATCGGTGATGAACGCCGACCTGATTGTGGTGATGGACAAGGGCGAGGTGGTGCAAATGGGCACACATGAAGAGTTGCTCGCTCAAGACGGGCTGTATCGAAAGATCTACGAGATACAGACAAGAATTGAAGAAGAATTGGAACAGGAGATGAAGATTTCTTAACACAAAGGACACGAAGGTTAACACAAAGGACACAAAGAAAAACAACAAACTCTAAACTCCTTCGTGACCGTTGAACCGGAAAACATAACACGAAGTGCACAAAGGGCAGCACAAAGGACACAAAGAAAAACAATAAACTCCTTCGTGACCTTTGTGCCCCATAGTGTCCTTTGTGTTGAGAAGGAGAACGATTATGACAGACGACATCATCGAACTCGAAGAAGAAGAACACACCAGTCAAGTGACCGGCGAGACATTCCGGCGCATCCTGGGGCTGCTCAAGCCGCATTGGCGCCGGCTGCTCGGCTTCCTGATCGCCATCGCCCTGACCGCCGGCCTGGACGCCCTCTTTACCTACATCAACCGCGGGCTGATTGACGAAGGCATCGGCCGCGGCAGCATTCCCACCATCTGGCGCTACGCCGCTTACTACGGCGGTCTGCAACTCGTCCAGGCGGCGCTGGTCTTCAGCTTCATCTACTTGGCCGGCATCCTCGGCGAGCGCATCCAGTACGACATCCGCAAAGCGATTTTCAACCACCTGCAGGACCTCTCACTCTCGTTCTACACCCAGAACGCGGTCGGCCGGCTGATGGCACGCGTCACCTCGGACTCGGGACGCGTCTCCAGCCTGATGACCTGGGGTCTGCTAGATGTGACCTGGGCGGTGGTCAGCGTGCTCTCCTCGGTGGTCTTCATGCTGGTCATCAACTGGAAACTGGCGCTAGTTGTCTTCAGCATCATCCCC
>JANWWB010000098.1 GCA_025056515.1 Anaerolineales bacterium | reverse complement strand
CAGCATAGCGCGCCTCATATCCTAGACACCGCTATACCCCTGAAGTTGTCAAACACCGTGGTTTACACGCGTTGAATCGCAAGCACACGTCAGGTTGTTCTGCTTCCTTATACCCCTGACGTCCTGCGTAGTGAAAGATGGATAGTGCGTTCAATGGGCAGCGTATAGCGCAGATTTGCTTTTTTTTAACATCTGTTGTACACTTACAACGGCAGTACTCATCACCGTCTACTGCAGAAGTTTGAGGATGCAGGATTGATCCTGTTCCTTGCTGTGTTGTTTGAGTTGAATGGAGCGTTTTATGAGCGAAGAAGGAAGGCGGAAAGCACTGACTTCGGCTCTGGCCACTTTGACCAAGCGCTTTGGTGAGGGGACAGTGATGCGCCTTGGGGAAGCCACCCACCTGCAGGTAGAGGTCATCCCCACCGGTAGCCTGGCACTCGACCTGGCCCTTGGCGTCGGTGGCATTCCCCGCGGACGCGTCACCGAAATATACGGCCCTGAAGGCGCCGGCAAGACCACGTTGGCTCAACACATCGTCGCCGAGGCACAAAAGCGCGGCGGGATTGCGGCCTACATTGATATGGAGCACGCGCTCGATCCAGCCTATGCCGCCAGGTGCGGCGTGGATGTGGACAACCTGCTCATCTCACAGCCCGATACCGGGGAGCAAGCGCTGGAAATTGCGGAGACACTGGTACGAAGCGGCGCCATAGACCTTATCGTCGTGGATTCAGTGGCGGCTTTGACACCGCGTGCTGAAATAGAAGGTGAGATGGGCGATGCCCACATGGGATTACAAGCAAGACTCATGTCGCAGGCCCTGCGGAAACTGACGGCGGCGATTGCCAAATCACTTACGACGGTGATTTTTATCAATCAGATCCGTATGAAACTGGGTGTAATGTTTGGGAATCCAGAGACAACCACGGGGGGAAACGCCCTAAAATTCTATGCGTCGGTTCGGTTGGACATCCGACGTATTGAATCCATCAAAGAAGGGCAGGATGTCGTCGGCAGTCGCGTGCGGGTGAAGGTGGTCAAAAACAAGATGGCGCCCCCCTTTAGGCAGGCGGAATTTGACATCATGTTTGCCGAGGGGATTTCAAAGGCCGGCGAACTGATCGACCTTGGCGTAGAAAAGCACGTGATAGAAAAATCGGGCGCCTGGTATTCCTACAAAGGGGAGCGGATTGGGCAAGGACGAGAAGCTGCAAAAGAATTTCTCAAACAGAACAATTCGATAGCAAGAGAAATTGAATCAAAACTTCGAGAGTTGGCGGGAGTGCCGAGGTTGGAGGAAAAGAAGGCGATTGGCAAAGACGACAAACCAACGGCAAGGGAAGAGAAGTCGACGGCTCGAGCTGATGAAAAGCGGCCGCATCGATAGAGCGAATGAGCCGCGTGAGCAATCGAATAGTTGGGTGCCGCTTGCTCTGGATTATCTTGCAGTGCGAGATCGAACCAGTTCCCAAATCCGTCACTTTCTCTCCAGCAAAGGGGCTTCCCCCCATCAAATTGAACAGGTCCTTCGCAAGCTCGCTCGGCATGGGTATGTGGATGATCGTGCCTATGCGGAACGGTGGGTCGCCAGTCGGGT
>JANWWB010000018.1 GCA_025056515.1 Anaerolineales bacterium | reverse complement strand
CCGAAGCGTGGGCGCCGTCGGTGACCGGCGTGTCCGGCTCAGTGCGTTCCTTCAGGTTGGGCAAGGCTTCGTTCAGGAGTTGGACGTCGGTGGTGTTGTTCGGAGCAACCTGAACTTTGGTGATCAGCTGAAGCGGATTCTGCGGGTCGCAGGTCTCGGCCACGTTGACAACATAGCCCTTAAAATGAGCCGTGCCTTTACCCGTTTGAGGAGGGGGGAACCTTTTTTTCAGTGGAGTCACTTCAGGGTATAATTTCGACAACTTTTATCAGGAGTGGCTTGCATGGAAACGTATGATGTACTCGTTATTGGCGCGGGGCCGGCGGGCTATGTGGCGGCCATTCGCGCTGCACAACTCGGACAGAAAACTGCTCTGGTGGACAAACAGTGGCTGGGTGGCGTCTGCCTGAACGTGGGCTGCATCCCCTCCAAGGCGCTCCTAAAGAACGCTGAAATCGCCCATATCTTGCGCGAGCGCGGCAAGGAATTCGGCTTCTCGTTCGAAAACTTGACTCTTGACTACGCTGCGGCGGTCAAACGCTCCCGGCAGGTCTCCGGTCGCTTGGTGAAGGGTGTCGAGTTCCTGATGAGGAAGAACGGGATTGCTGTACACATGGGGACGGCGAAATTGGCCACCCAAGGCACCGTTACTGTGACCGGCAAAGACGGACGCGTGACCGAACTGAAGGCGAAAAACATTATTATCGCCACCGGCGCCAGCGCGGCCGTACCTGGCGCATGGAAAGTGGACGGCGAGAAAGTGCTTACCTATCACGAGGCCATTTTGCAGGAGAAACTGCCGCGCTCGGTTGTCATCATCGGCGCCGGGGCCATTGGTATGGAGTTTGCCACTATCTGGAACGCCTACGGCGTGGATGTGACGATTGTAGAGATGCTGCCACACGTCCTCCCTCTGGAAGACGAAGAGGCGGCGGCTGAGGTCGCCAAGGCATTCACCAAGCGTGGTATCAAAATTCTGGCTGGACACAAGGTCGAGGCGGTCGAGGCGACCGATGCTGGGGTTCAAGTGACCGTTTCGGCAGGCGGAGAGACAAAGACGTTGGAGGGGGAGCAGGCGCTGGTTGCAGTGGGCTTTCGTCCGAATTCCAAGGACCTGGGTCTGGAAGAGGTTGGAGTCAAAGTCAACGAGCGCGGCTTCATCGAGATTGACGAGCGCATGGCGACCAATGTCCCCGGTATTTGGGCGATTGGCGATGTGACTGGCAAATTGATGCTAGCGCACGTCGGCTCAGCGATGGGTATCGTCTGCGCCGAGCATATTGCCGGCCGCGAAACCGTCAAACTGGACTACGAGATGATGCCGCGCGCCACTTACTGCTCGCCACAGGTGGCTTCCTTTGGCCTGACCGAGGCGCAGGCCAAAGAACGCGGCTATACGGTCAGGGTAGGGCGTTTCCCCTTCCAGGCCAATGGCAAAGCCCTCGGCCTGGGTGATTACACCGGCTGGGTTAAACTCGTCGTGGAGGAAAAGTACGGTGAGATTCTAGGTGCTACACTGGTCGGTCCAGAAGTAACCGAGCTTCTGCCAGAACTGACCCTGGCACGTATGATGGAATTGACCCCTGCCGAAATTGCCCGTAATGTCCACGCCCATCCGACGCTAAGCGAGGTGCTGATGGAAGCCGCACACGCTGCCGAGGGAAACGCAATCCACATCTAGAAACCAAACTAACAACAATCGGCCCTGTGACAATGCAGGGCCGATTGCATTTGTTCGTCTTCCCTATAAGAGGCAAAGGGGGCAAGTGTCCCGCTAGAAAAGCGGTCTGTAATCTAGGGGAAACTTTTAGAACAGTTCTTGCTCTGTTGCAAGGAGTCAAATTCTCATTTAGTGTCTTTGCGAGGCGGTGTAGCCGCCGAAGCAATCTCCAGACAATCCAGGAGACTGCTTCGCTGCGCTCGCGGTGACACAATAACCGATGTTTGCAACGGAGCAAACAGTTCTCTAAAGACCGTCTCGACTTGCAATAAGCCGAAACTCTAGCCTCAAGCACATCTCAAATGCTTTTTAGGGCGTTTCTTGTGAACTTATCTCGGAACTTCAGGTTACCCTACTTGACATTTTGAGTAAGAGGGAGTATTATTTACTCTGAAATACAGAGTGCTCTGTAATAAAAACAACTCTATAGGAGAAACCATATGAATATTTCCCCTGATGAAGCCCAGCAAGCCTTAGATGCTATCCAAGAGATTGCCCGCAAAACCCGTCGGGCGCTTTCCAGCAGCGGTGCCTATTTATTCCTGATTGTGTGGGGGGCGATTTGGCTGGTTGGATTCCTCGGCAATCAATTTCTACCCCCGCGTTCTATCGGCTATCTCTGGTTTGGCCTGGATGTGATTGGCGCCTTGCTCTCCTGGTTCATCGTTGCACGGATGAAGCGTTACATCCGCAACGCCGGAGGCGTCCCAGGCAGGCGTTTAGCTTGGTTTTGGGCACTGTTATTCCTGTATGTGATTGCCTTGATCGGCGTAACTTGGCCTCTCGACGTTCGACAGGTTTCCGCAGTGATTGTGCTTGTCGTCATGCTTGGTCAGTTAGCAATGGGTGTATTGCTGACCATCACCTCGGTTCCGCTGACCTTGAGTATCACTGCTCTCACGCTGGTGGCTTACTTTATCTTCCCGGCTTATTTCCACTTTATCATGGCTTTTCTTGGGGGCGGTGGCATGATAGCGGCCGGGTTTTATATTCGCAATAGGTGGTAACGTATGGCAGAACTGAACGAAACCGTCCATCAACCTGTTCGGCTGCGTTTGATGGCTGCCCTGGTCACCTTGGAGCCAGGGCAGGAAGTGGAATTCACCTATCTGCGCGATTTGCTTGAGGTGACCGATGGCAACCTGGGCGCACACTTGCGTAAACTGGAAGAGGCCGGTTATATCACCGTCAACAAGACCTTTGTAGACCGTAAACCACGCACCTATATCTCCGCTACACCGCTTGGTCGTCGTGTTTTTCAGGAACATGTAGCAGCGCTGGAAGCCATCTTGAAACAGAAATGATGAAGAGGGCTGGCCGGCTCGAAAATCGCCAGCCTGGCCTAAGGTAAGAAAAGCGAGGA
>JANWWB010000434.1 GCA_025056515.1 Anaerolineales bacterium | reverse complement strand
GGTTGGAAGTGCTTCCCTATCGCAGGCGCGATCGCCTGCTGATTGCTGCCGGTGTGGGAATCTTGTTGGCGTCGTTTGCTTTGCTGATGATGGGATATGGCAGTTTCTGGGTTCCGCCAGCTCTGATTGAGGCGCTCCAGTAGGTGGGATGGTTTTCGCCTAGGCAAGCGTTTCGCGAATGCGTTGCGCCATCTCCCGCGCTCGCTGCGGGGCGTTCCCAACCCGTGAACAGGTCGCCATCAAGGCGCGAAGTTCCTCTTCTGATAGGTATTCTGTGATTTCCACTTCTTGACAAATAAGCTCGGTCAGGGGATTGGCTTCGCCGCGGCGGACGGTTTCCCAGGCTTGCATCGAAAGTCGCCGCAGGCGTTCATGCATCTCTTGCCGGTCAGCGCCGCGTCGAGTCAGCGCCATCAGCACAGCTTCGGTTGCGGCAAAGGGTGCATAGACGGAGAGATTGTGCTGAATGGCGGACTCGTTCACTTGCAGTCGTGAGACAATGTTGCTGGCCGTGCGTAGCAGTTCATCGGCGGCCAGGAACGCCTCGGGGAGCAGGATGCGCCGATTGGCCGAATCGTCCAGAGTGCGTTCGAGCAACGAATGTGCTGCGTTGTCCCAGGCCAACCGTGGCAGCGAGGCCAAATAGCGTGCCAACGAGTTCATCTTCTCGGCACGGATGGGGTTGCGCTTGAACGGCATAGCCGAAGAGCCGACTTGTCGCTCGCCGAAAGGTTCGCTCATCTCGCCGATGGGCGGCGATTGGAGCAAACGCAGGTCGAAGGCAAATTTGTAGAGCGAAGCGCCCAACCCGGCCAGGGTCGAGAGGATTTCATAGTCCTGTCGTCGTGGGTAGACTTGCGCTGTGACCGGGAAGAAGGATAAGCCGAGCTTTTGAGAGAGTTTCTTTTCGAACTCGTCGAGTTTGTCTGCACCAATCAAATCTGCGTAGGCTGCGCCCGTCCCGACAGCGCCCTTGAACCCTTTGCCGCGCACACGGGCGCGCTGATGACGAAGCGCTTCGTAATCCTGGAGCAAATCCTGTCCATAGAGCGCTAATCGATACCCTAAGGTGGAGGGTTCCGCCGGTTGGAGATGGGTGAAAGCAATCAACGGCGTATCGGCCCATTTTTCGATGAGCAGGCTTAGGGTCTGGAGGAGCGAAGCGAGGGATTCGAGCAACAAGTCCAGGGCGGCGCGCAGGCGTAGGGCGTCGGCGTTATCTTCAATGTCCATCGACGTTGCACCAAGATGGAGGATTTTTCCCCCAAGCGGGCATTGGCCGGCGAAAAGGCGTAATTCAGCCATCAGATCGTGCTGAATTTCGGCTTCCAGCTCCAGGGCGCGTGGCAGATCTAGGTCGGTCAGGTGGGCGCGTAGGTCGGCGACCTGTTCGGATGTGACCAGACCGTATTCAGCTTGGACTTCGGCTAGGGCTACCCAAATTTGCCGCCAAAGGAGGCGCTTGTGGGCTTCGCTCCATAAGCGGCGCATGGCAGGCGACCCATAGCGCCAGGTGAAGGGGGAGAGGTAGGTCTCAAAGTCCGGCATGGTATCTCCTCTATGAGAGCAAAAGCCTCCGTTTGGCTGAGAAGGACAGAGACTGCTCTGTCAATCGTCGTTCTCACCTTCTTTCTTTTGGCCACTTGGATGACAGGAGATACAATCTGTGAAGGTTGTGATGCCTTCTTTGATATGTTCTTCGCGGATTTTGGCCGGATTGTGCTCATGACAGCCGTAACAGGTATAGGCGGTGAGGGTGTTCGGATGGCAGGTCTGACAGGTCGCTCCGCCCCCATGGTTGATAGGGATTGCGTGGGGTTGGTTGAAGAGCGCCGGGCGCCAAGCAACCGTGGTGTGGCAAGCATCGCAGCTCTGATTGCGGAAAAGCCCAGCGTGGTAGGGAGGCTCTTGGTGGCAAGCCGAGCACGAGGCAGACAGTCCTTTGAATACGTTGTTGACATGGCAGCGTGTGCATGGCAAGCCGATATGGGCGCCCGTCAGAGGAAAACGCGTGCGGGCATGGTCAAAGGAGACTTTTTTCCAGTCTTCCGGTGTATGACAGGCAGCGCAATCAGTGCCATATTCGCCGCGATGAGCGTCATCCTGGGCGTGGCAGCTGTAACAGTCGGTGGGTGTTCCTTGGAAAACCCGATTGATGTGGCAGGATTCGCAGGCTACCAAGACATGCTTGCCGGTCAGAGGGAAGGCTGCCAAATTGTGGTCGAATTGCGCCGGTCGCCATCCCTCGGGCGTATGGCAGGCTGAGCAATCGCTGCCGAGACGTCCTTCATGGATGTCCTGCGAGGCGTGACATGCATAGCAAGTGGTCGGCGTAGCTTGCAGGTCGGTGCGAGCGCGAGCGTTCTGATGACAGGCCGAACAGGGTTTACCGGCATGTTGACCTGTAAGCGGGAAATAGCGGCCATGGTCAAAGTCGTCGCCGTAGGTATCTATGCCGTCATGACAAGCCAGACACTGTGTGCCGAAATCCAGGATGTGCACTTCGGTGAAGGTCACATCGATTTGCCGATGACAGGTCTGACAAATCATCGGGTCGAACGGTGGAAAGCCCGGCGTGTGGCAATCTCGGCAAGTGAATGGTTGCCGATTGGGATGAAACCGATGTCCCTGTAAGGAGAAACCGAGTTGATCGTGCGGAAATTGCCCGTTGGTGAATTCGGTCAAGGGTGCGTTTGCGCCACGATGTTCAGGATGGCATTTGCGGCAGGCGAGCGTGGGTGATTGCTGGTAGATTGCGCCGTGCAGCGTGTTTGGGTCGGAGCGCTCGGCGGCGATGGACGTGTGGCAAGCTTGACAGCGTTCGGACATTCCACCTGCTTCCCAGAAAGGAGCATGACACAAACCACACTGATTGCCAAAAGCGGCGTGCGAGAGGTAGCCGCCAAGCGGTTCACCGGCTTGGGCGTTGAGCGCTCCTGGGTTGAAGAGGACGCCACCGCGCAGCAGTGTAATGATGGTGACAATCAGGAGCGTCGCTCCTGCGGCGAGCAATCCTGGGAAGGTGATACAGCCCAAGCGGGAAGCGTTCATCGAGGTGCCTCCTAGCGCAAGAGTGTGGCATAGTATAGAGCAGCGCCAATGTGAATGAAGGCCGCAGTGAAGAGCGCCATGCTAATCGGGATGTGAATGGCATGCCAGATGGCCAAAGCGCGCCGGGCACTGAGGAGCGCCGCTGCTTGCAATTTTCCGCTTGGTTTGTCCATTTCCACTCCATCCAGGGTGCGCGGGATGCGAGTGTAGATGTAACGCCCGATGAAACCGCTGATGACGATCAGCACAGTCAACGCTGTGACGACTCCGGCCAGACCGTTGAACTTCCAGGAAGTGTGCAGAAGTACCAGATAAGGGCCGACGATACCGGTGAAGATGTGAAATTGGAGCCAATCGGCCATCCGCCCCCAACGCGCTCTGCGGGCGCGTTTGCGCAAGGAGTAGAGGGTCTCGGTCATCAGCATCAGGAGAAAGCCCAGGATGCCTAAAGCATGGCCGAAGAACCCGCCTGCAGCGGGAATGGCGCGCGTCTGCCAGACAACCAAGGCGTAAATGCCGGTGATAGCAACAATGGCAAGGAAAGCTAACCAGAGTTCGCGGTTTTTGTGCACGTTTCCCTCGCATGACCAGAGGAAGTTGGAAGCGCTTGCCAGAAGTGCAATATGGTTTCGCTGAGAGTTGTTGGCGGTTGGAGAAGTTGGGCGCGGATTGGGGTGATGTCTACTTGACGGAAGATGAGGTCTTGCAGGGGGAGAGAGAGCGTCTGGTCACCCATCACCAGCGCGCCAAGCAGGGTGTTCTTGCCGAGAGCCAGTCGCAACCGGTTGATTTCCGCGCTTTGGTGCAGGGTGATACCGTCAAATGGCAGACGCCAAGCTTCGCTTTCGCCGCGCACGATGGTGGCGTCTTCCTCGCGCCCGGTACCGAGCGATCCGATAATCGTGACGGTCAGCCCTGCCAAGCGTGTGACGTTGAGCGAAGGAGCATGTCGGTACGAGGTACGCTGTCCGGCCATATTTTTACCGGCGATGTCGCCCTGTGCTCGCGCCGGATTCCAGAGAGTTTCCATCACCGATTGGCCGCTGAGGGGGTCAAAGACTTGAGCGCAATCTCCGGCGGCAAAGATATCCGGGATGCTGGTTTGCATGAATTCATCTACCAGGATGCCTCGCTGAGTTTCAAGACCGGCAGTCTGCGCCAGTTCCAGACGTGCTCTCACCCCGATGGCAACGGCAAGTATTTCGGCGGGTAGGATCTCCCCTTTCTCAGTGCGAATGGCGGCCAACCGGCCGCGTCGACCGAGTGCTTCGGCCAGTTCTGTCCGATAGTGTAGGTGGATGCCGTGTTCTTGCAGACGATGCTCTACCAGGCGGGATTCGCTTTCATCGAGGACAGCCGGCCAGTAGCGCTCACCGCGTAGCAGGTAGTGAACTTCGGTTTTCTGAGCGGCCAGGCCCTCGACCATCTCAAGCGCTGTAATTCCGCCTCCGACGACCACTGCGCGGCGCGCACGGCGCGCCAAAGCGACAAGTCTCCGCGCATCTTCGAGGGTATCTAAGTAAACGATGCCCTCTAAATCGGCGCCGGGGACGTTCAGTCGGACCGCCCGGCCTCCAACAGCTAGGAGCAAACGGTCATAAGGTACGGAGTCTCCCCGTTCCAGGTCAAGGCGGTGTTCCTGGGGGCGAATGCGAACGGCGCGGCCGAGAATGAAACGGAGATTGAGTCTCCTCCAATCTGCTTGTGTGTAGGGAAAAAGTTGCTCTTCAGGTAATTCGCCGGTCAAATAGTAGGCAAGCCCCGGGCGTGAATAGAAACCGTAGCGGTCTTCGCTGATGAGCGTGATGTTTGCACTAACGTCCAGCGCGCGGATGGCTTCCGCCGCGCTGATGCCGGCAACGCCTGAGCCGACAATCACATAGCGATTCATCCCCGTTGCTCCTGGAACACCTCGAGCATCTCAAAATGTAGCACGCCACGCGGACAACGCCGGACACATTCTCCGCAGGTCAAGCAACGTGAATCGACAACGTGTTTGCCCAGCCATGCGTGTCGGCGCACGTCAATCCCAATCGGGCAATTAAACGAACAAACGCCACACTGAATGCAACGTCCTACCGCTGGAACGATGTGCCCGGTGGCAAGTATTTTTTGGCGAGAAGCAAAAGCGGCATGGTTTGACATAGGTGGGCAGAGTGTCGTGGCGTTGCTTTTATCTTATGCCTGTTTCCCTGTTTTTGCAATAGGAAATTTCACCAGATTCGATTTGACCTGGGCGGGATATTTTCCGTCCGAAGTCCATTTGAAAACAAATCAGGCTCCCTGTATGGAAAGCCTGATCGGGTCTATCGTGTGGATGTTATTACAGAATGACGACGTTGGCCGCTTGTAAACCTTTAGGGCCTTGTTCGATGGAGAATTCCACTTTCTGGTTCTCGACCAATTTCTTGTAGCCGTCCATTTGGATGGCAGAGAAGTGGACGAAGACATCTTCGCCATCTTCGCGGCCGATGAACCCATAACCCTTAGTGGCGTTGAACCACTTGACGGTGCCGACATAACGTTTCTGAGACATTTCTTGCTTTACTCCTACATAAAAATTTTGCGCCTGTAGCCCGCCAACTTTCCGGCAGACCCGGCGCGTGCACATGCATAAGATTATCATGGTTAAGGGGGAATGTCAAGGATGAGTTGATGGGATGAAGATTCTCATAACGGCGCTACCGAAACGTATGTCTGCATCTGAGCGCCTTGAAAGTTCGATAAAGTTTGGCTTTTGTCTTGACCAATCTCGAGCGCAGCCTTTCGTGCTGGAGCTTATGGTGTATCTTGCTGAAGATCCAAGACACAAAGTCTGAACATCAAGACCCTAGGACTCCGTGTCTCTTGGTGAACAAACACGCATGTCTGAACCTAAGCTGTGACTATTGTGATGTTCTAAAAAGTATGTTATACTGGACTATAGTTTATTATTCTGTATGAAAAACGGTCGTACTCTGTTTTCCCCCTCTGTCGAACGCGCCCTGATGCTATTGGAAGCAGTGCGTTCGCAGCCGCATGGCGTGACACTTGCCGAGTTGCTTGCACAGTTGGACATCTCGCGCAGCACGCTCTTTGTTTTGCTGCACACGCTCAAGGCATTGGGGTATCTGGAGCAGGCCGAAAAGCGCGGGCGATACCGTGCAGGGCCGCGTCTGTTAGCATGGAGAGGCAGCCCGTTCCCTCTCTCGTCTTCTGAAATGCTTTCAGCTTTCTTTCAAGAGGCGGAAATGCTTGGTCTCGGGGAAACTGTAGCTCTCTTTGTCCCACTTGAGGAGCAAGAGGTGCTCATGCTGGGACAAGTAGAAAGTAGACGTGAGGTGCGTAGTGTCTTCAAGACCGGCCAACGCCTTCCAGCTGAAAGCGCGCCGGGGCAAGTTTTCTACTCCGAAGTGGATGAAGCGACGCAATTGCAAGGATACTGTGTGGCTTTGCGTGGCGATGCATTGGACCTTGCTTTCCCGATTTGTCCGGACGGTATCTTTCCTACCGCGGCGCTGGTGTTGAGCTTGCCTGCATTTCGTGGAGACGAGAGGACGATCCAAGAGATGTTGCCCCGCCTACGTGCAATGGCGGCGCGTCTCTCTTATCGGTTCGGGGCGACGACCTATTCACCCTGGCGTTCTGAGATGACAGAGGTGCAAGAAGTCCTACCCCTCGATGAAGCACAGATTCAGGCGGTGCTCAAAGCGCCCTGGGCGGCGCGATTGGCTTGCGTGCGTCCGGATGGCACACCGCATGTTGTACCGGTTTGGTATGAGTGGGATGGCAAGGCCTTCCACGTATTAGCATGGAAAGGTTCGCGTTGGGGGGAGTATCTATGTCTCAATCCCCAGGTCTCTCTTACGGTGGATGAACCTTTCTTGCCGCTCCGCCGTGTCGTGGTGAAGGGAATTGCCCGGCCGGAATTCGATGCCAATGACCCACGCCTCAGTCGTTTATTGGAGCGGTTGAGACGTCGCTATCTTGGACTCCATCGGAGATCGTTGCCGACTATTCAGCTTGCCCGCTCGTTTTCGATACTTCCTTCTTCGTTGAAAGGTTGGCAG
>JANWWB010000432.1 GCA_025056515.1 Anaerolineales bacterium | reverse complement strand
AGCCTATCGGCATTTGACGGGACGAGTCTTTAACTTTTTTATCCGCCTTCTGCTCCTGCCTGATTTGCAAGATACCCAATGTGGTTTCAAATGCTTTCGTGCTACGGTTGCTATGGACATTTTCAGCCGTCAAACGCTAACCGGTTGGGCGTTCGACGTAGAAATTCTGGCTATTGCCCGTCGGCGCGGTTATACAATTGTCGAACTCGGCATTCCCTGGTATTACAATTCCGAAAGCAAAGTTCGCGTCCTGCGTGATGCTATCCGTATGTTTCTTGACCTGTTGAGAATCCGGCGTAATCTATCTCGAGGCCTGTACGACTGACTCATGGAACACCCTGACCTAACCTTTGAGAAGCTGCTCTGGGAGGGGGGGTTCCACCGCGTGGTTGGTCTCGACGAAGCCGGGCGTGGCGCTTGGGCAGGCCCAGTTTGTGTGGCAGCGGTCGTTCTACCACCCGAGGAAACGGTCGCGCACGACTTGTCGGGGGTGCGCGATTCCAAGCAGATGTCCCCAGCCGAACGCGAAGTTTGGGCGCCGCGCATTCGCGCTGTTGCACTGACCTGGGGTTTGGGTTTTGCTTCCGCTGCCGAAATCGACGCCCTAGGCATCCTCCCTGCAACCAAACTGGCCGCTCTACGTGCTCTTGAGCCGCTCATGGTGGATTATGTGCTCGCCGATGCTCTCCTCTTGCCCGAAATTGAGTGGTCGCAAACTGCTCTCATCAAGGGCGATCAGCGTTCTTTAAGCGTTGCGGCTGCCTCTGTGCTGGCCAAAACCAGCCGAGATGCTCACATGCTTCTCCTCGACCGCCAGTATCCCAAGTATGGTTTTGCCAGACACAAAGGATACGGCACGCCTGCACATCGCGCTGCTCTGGAACGCTGGGGTCCATGTCCTGAACATCGTCTCTCGTTCGCCGGGATTGGCCTCAAGCAGAAGGTACCGAAGAGGGAATGACAGGAAAGAAAAAAACATTCTTACCCTAGCCTTGCAACACAGCAAGGCTGACTTTTATAAGGAAGGATTCCGTTTCGGCCATACGTCTTGACCGCTGCAGCGATGGCGATTTTCTTCCCAAAACGGCTAATCAAGTCACCTGCAGCAAACAAAAACTCTAACATCAAGTACCTCTCGAATACTCTGGTATTGTGCTAACTCATGTCCGAACTTCGCCAGCATCTCCATTGACAAGATATTTTTATTCTGATAGGATAAGTCAAAATATCTCTTTTTTGTAAGGAATGACGAAGATGACAACTCCAACCTCCCTTCAGGCTGTGACGCTTACGCCATCTGCCGCAGAGATGATTCGTCAGCTTATCAAGGAGCGCAAGCTGGATGACTCCTTCGCTTTTCGGATTTACATTGCTGGTAGAACTTGCTCTGGTTTCCGCTATGGGTTAGCTTTAGATAATCACCCTCTCGAAAACGACAGCGTCTTTGAAAGCGAGGGCGTCAAAATTCTGATCGATGAAGACTCCTTGCAGTACTTAAGCGGTTCTGTGATTGACTATATTGATGATGAGCGCGGCCAGGGGTTTTTGGTAGACAACCCTTATCAATTGCCTTCTTGTTCCTGCGAAAACGGCTCATGTGGCTGCTGAGGAAACCAGGCCCGAAGCAACAGGACGAGGAATATGCCTCGGCCTGTTGCTGTTGGTTTGGAATCAACGACTTCCTCTCAAGAAGGAAACCAGTACACCTAATCCCCCGATAAGCGCTAACAAAAAAATCAGCAAACCAGAGGGCAGACCAGGACGCAGCCCACTTGCGGTTTCAAAACTGGGGATTTCGAGAGGGGGCGGGGGCGTAAAGGTTGCGGGGCGCTGAGGCGTCACCTGAAGGCCGTAAAGCGCAGCTGCTGTCGGGTCAATTGTCGGCGTGACGCGCGGGGTAGCTGTTGGTGGCGCTTCGAGCACCGGCAAATCAACACTGCGCAGCAGAGCTACATACGGCGCGTAGACCCAGGCCGTCCCACCAGGCGCTCCGAGATACACAATCTTAATCCAAGTTCGGTCCGGTGAAAAACCAAGCGCTGGCGCTTCTTCTCCTGCCAGCAAAATTCCCACAGGTGGATAGAGGTAGGCATCTGGGCCGGCATACACCTCGATGATATTCCGATCAGCGTAGACTTTTACGGTCGGCCCCAGAGGGGTGCCGGTCACGGTCGGAATCGAACCGGTCGGTTGCTGCGCAAAAACTGCTCTTGTGCTCCCTCCAGCCAAGAGCAGGATAACCGATAGAGAAGAGAAGAAGAGAGAGAGCGCAGCAAGGGCACGCACAAGAGAGAAAAGGAATCGCTTGCCCATATCAGCCACGCCCCAAACGGGCACTGAGCCACAAGCCAACTACCCCAAGAACCGCTAAAAGAACAATCACGAAACCAGTCGAACCTCCGCGACCATCGGTCTGATTTTGATAGGTAGGGATAACCAGAGGAGCAGGAAAGGTAAAGGTTGGAAGACGAGTCTGCGTAGGCGAAGGTTGAAGTGACGCTACGAAAGCAGGATTCAGGGTAGGGCGATAAAGAGGAACAGCTGTTGGTGGAGGTTGAACAATCGGCAGAAATCCGGGTGAAAGCTTCACCAGCGGAGCATATACCCAACCCGTTCCACTCCCATCGGCTGCATCTGGATAGACAATCTTAATCCATTCGCCGCCAGGCGAACGCCCAACCGCTTCGGCCACTGCGCCAACCGGCAAAGAGCCAACAATGGGATAGTACACCGAGTTCGGCCCGCCGCGTACGTTAATCGGTTCAACGTATGTCACAGTGATATACGGACGACTGCTCGGGGTCACCGTTGCCTCAGGAGACTGATAGGCTAGGCTCTTGCCTAAACCCACGATCCATGCTGCAAACAGAACAAACAAAGAAACACCAACTTGCAGACCTTTTGGCACTTTTGCAACCTCGAAGTCAAACATTCGTAAAAGGATACAGGCAAGCTGTAACACTGAGGTGGCTGATAACCTGTTTTCCGAATCCAAGTAAAGGCATTATAATCCAATCCGACATGGAACAGAGAATTTTTCATGGGAATATCACTCCGGTAGATGCAGCGAATGCCTTAATGGCAGAATTCAACCGAGGAAATTTGCGTGCCCAAGTCTTTGGGCAAGAAGATAACCTCACTGTTCAGGTTGCAACTTCGGCGTATGCACAATCTGGCGGTAGGACGGCGCTAAGCATCCACATTCGTTCCCATAAAGATGGCATCCTCGTTCAAGTGGGCGAACAAGAATGGCTAGGTATCGCCGCTAGCCTTGGTAAGACGGCTCTAGCTGCTCTGATCAACCCCCTCAACTTACTAGGGCGATTGGATGACCTAGCACAGGACATCACTAACCTACAGCTGACCGAAAAAATCTGGACTGTCTTAGAGCGGACGGCGCGCGCCCTCGGAGCAAGTAAAACGATTTCCGAGCGTCTCAGCCGGGTCACCTGTGAATATTGCGGTGTAGCTAATCCGGTTGGTGAACCGACCTGCATTGCCTGTGGAGCACCTTTGGGCGCTAGTTATCCAACCAGCTGCACGGTGTGTGGCTTTGTTCTGAACAGCCAGGAAACAATTTGCCCCAACTGCCGGACACCGATCGCGACACCATAAACGCCTTTCTCCTTCCCATGCCTACAGGTTGTAACTCAGGCCGGCCTTTGGCCGGGCAAACTGGCTATAGACTGAGACCTTCCCATCAGGCTTGTCAAATTACCCTCTCCCCCCTATAATAAGTCCAGAACCGTCTATGAACACGCTGGATGAACTAGAAAATCGCCTTAAGACTTTCATCGAACAACACCTGGTGAAATATCTGTCAGGCCAGACTGCCCAGGAGGAAATTGCCCATCTCCTGGCCAAAGCCATGTATAACGGCTTGGTCAAACGCGGCAGCCTGATTAAAGCACCCAACTTCTTTACGATTAGTGCTCATCCCATCACCATTGCGCAATGGACCAAAGACCCTCGCCTATTAGAAGAATTGGCCAATGCCCTCTATGAAACCGGCACAGCTGCCGGTTATCGTTTCACGAATCGCATTAAAATCACCACGGTTCCTGACTCCAGCCTGACCCCCGGCCAAATCAAGGTCTCTGCCTCGATACGAACGGGTCCCCTGGTTGAGACGCGCGGCGTACCGGCGGTTAGCCAATCCGAAGAGGACAAACAAGACGCAATATTGCCGAATGCCTTCTTCATTTTACACGGCACCAAAATAATTCCTCTCACTCAGCCGGTCATTAACATTGGGCGCAGGCTGGAAAACCACATCATCCTCGATGACCCGCGCGTTTCGCGCGCCCATGCTCAAGTGCGCTTTATTAAAGGACAGTTTGTGATCTTCGACCTGGACTCCACTGGTGGAACATACGTCAATGGGAAACGAATCACCCAGACCGTTCTCTATCCTGGAGATGTCGTCTCGCTTGCTGGGGTTACACTCATTTTTGGGCAGGATTTGCCGGCAAGCCGTTTGATCGAAGAGGCAACAGAACCAGGGCATGCGAAAACCTCTGAGCGTCCTACGGCGCACTTACCTCCCCCGGACCAAGAACCACGATGAGTGCAGGAATTGTCCTGACACTGCGCTTGTTGTTGGCAGCGTCTCTCTATGCCTTTCTGTTGTTGGCCTTGTTGCTTCTTTGGCACAATATTCGACGCCAAACGGCTTTATTAAGTGAACCAAAAATACCGCCGATTGCTCTTTCCCTAATAACCGAAAGCGGAAAAGAACTTTTTCGGCGTTTTGATACCTCCGAAGTTGTGATTGGTCGTCATGCATCTTGTGAGTTTCAGTTGAATGACGACTCGGTTTCAGCCTATCATGCCCGTCTGAATTACCACCATCGCCACTGGTGGGTGGAAGATCTGGGCTCCAC
>JANWWB010000421.1 GCA_025056515.1 Anaerolineales bacterium | reverse complement strand
ATGAGAGTCGAGTAATTCGTGTCCAAGCCGGAAGAGGGCGGCGCTTTTGCCGCCCGCGCCGACGATTCCCAAACAAATCGGCGGGGTAAGTCGAAGCGCAGAAGCCAAAGAAAGAGCGTTCAACTTTATAACGAAAAAGAGCAAGGTCAAAAGAACGAGCGTTCCAAGTCTTGTGGAAAAGCGGCTCAGCCTATGTCCAGAGACGCGCACGTATTTCTGGGCGGGTCAATAATGCTTCGAGCACTCCACCACCAATTGCCAAGGCCTTATCCGAGACCAGGTAGCAATAGGACGGGTCGCCGCGTGGGTCTACATCCCCGATTTTGATGCCGGCGGCTATGTGCAAACCGGGATATAAAAGTCCTCGTAAAACGCCGCGGAAGGGGCTGGTTACCGGATGCAGATGGCCAGACTCATCTTGAATTTCAGCAATCAGTTCATTCGATTCGACAAGGTCACCAATAGTTTTGTGCGCTAGAAGTATCCCTGTTGTGGGGGCACGTAGCACGCGACGCGGATCACCCTCGGGCAATCCGGTGTCTGCTTGAGGTCCGCCTTGCCAGTAGACGCGTCCCAGGGTGTGACCGCGTTGTGTTTCGATGGCAACCTGACAGTTGACGCCTGCGATGAAGCCCGGTCCCAAGCCGATGTACAAGGCTGGAACATAACCGATTGGTTCGGGTGGACGCTTGAGCATTCGTCCATCAACCACGGCAAGTGCATGGAGAAGGCCGGCAACCTTACAGTCTGGATCAACCAACACCGGGACTTGATTGCGTCCAAGGATGTTCAAAATGCGGAGCATATCGGTTGGGTCGTCCACCCGGCGGCCGGTATGGCCTTCGATGGTGATTTCACCACGATAGATAGCTTCTGCAAAACATACGGTGCGGCGTACACAGAGCGGTTGAGCTAGTTCCGTCACAACCACGCGCAATCCGGCGCGCAACAGACGGACAACGACACCGCTAGCTTGTTCCCCGCCGCCGCGGACAACAAGGATGGAGGGCATGCCTAGAACCCCTTTTCGAGAGAGTGTTGACTATTGCCGGATGTCGTTTATGTTTCGAGTTTTCCCAGAGCGCGCAAGACGCGTTCAGGCGTTAAGGGGAATTCGTTGATCCAAACTCCTGTGGCATCATGGACAGCGGCGGCGATGGCCGAAGCTAAAGGCAAGAAAGGCAGTTCGCCTAGGCCGCGCGCTCCATAGGGTCCGTGGGGTTCGGCAAGTTCCAAGATGACCGACTCGACCCGCTCCGGGATGTCGGCAATGGTAGGAATCAGATAAGTGCTGAGCTGGTCGGTCAGGATATGACCGTTGACGACTTTGAAATCTTCCATCAGGGCATATCCCTGGGCTTGCACGACCCCTCCTTCGATTTGACCTTCGACCAAGGTTGGATTGATCGCGCGACCGACATCATCGGCAGAGGTGACTCGCACGAGGCGGACAAATCCGGTCTCGGTATCCACTTCTACTTCAACGGCTTGAGCAACGTAGGCGTAGGAAAAGTTTGGTGTTGAGCGGCCGGTTTGAGGGTCAAAGGGGGTTGTCTTGGGGGCTAGATAAGTGTATTCGGCAATTGCCGGTCGTTCTTCAGCTCGCCATTTCTTGAGCGCTTCTTCGGCAGCGCCTTTGACGGCGTTGCCTGCCATAAAGGTCAGACGTGAGGCAGAAGCTGAACCCGGGTTGCCCATGGTTGCAGAGTCGGAAGTCAGCAGAGAAATTTTTTGAACAGGGACATTAAGCACCTCTGCGGCAATTTGTGTTATGGCTGTGTGAAAGCCTTGACCGACCTCAGCGCCAGCGTGCCACAGGAAGACGCGCTCAATTTCTTCACCACCATGCAATTCGACACGCGCCCAGGAGTTTTCTTGGTAGCCGAACGAGAAACCGACATTTTTGAAACCGCACGCAAAGCCACGCCCACGCTTGAGCCAAGGATGCTCGGAGCCGGATGGTTTGGCGGCCGAGGATGACCAGCCGAAACGGTCACGCGCAGCTTCAATGCATTGGACAATGGTCACGCCACCGGGGACAGGTGTCCCAACTGACATGATATCACCTTCGCGTAAAGCGTTGCGCAGGCGGATTTCAACAGGATCCATGCCAAGTTTCTCGGCCAGTCTGTTCATCTGGTTTTCGGCTGCCCAGTTGGCTTGGGGCGCGCCGAAACCACGGAAAGCAGCGCTCGGAACGTTGTTGGTGTAGACCCCATAGGTGTCTACTTTGACGTTCGGGATGACGTACGGACCAGTGCAGGTGATGGTGGAGTTGCCAAGGACTTTATTGGTAGTGTACATATAGGCTCCACCGTCGGCAATGATTTCCATTTCAGCGGCCAGGAGTTTTCCTTCTCGCGTC
>JANWWB010000360.1 GCA_025056515.1 Anaerolineales bacterium | reverse complement strand
GTCGTGGCCGGGCCGGTCGGGGACGTGGGTGATCAAGCGCGCATGGGGAGTGCCGGTGGGGTGACATTCGTCTAAGAGAGCACAAATGTGTTGGACGATCTCCAAGTTTGTAGGCTGGTTGCCGCCGCCAATGTTGTAAGTTTCGCCGGGACGGCCTTTCCGCAAGACAAGATGAATAGCCTCACAGTGATCTTCGACGTACAGCCAGTCGCGGATATGTTGTCCATCTCCGTAGACCGGCAAGGGCTTGCCTTCTAAGGCGTTGAAAATCATCAACGGGATAAGTTTTTCCGGGAATTGATAGGGGCCATAGTTGTTTGAGCAATTGGTGATGGTCACGGGCAAGCCATACGTGTGAAAATAGGCACGTACCAGGTGGTCACCGGCGGCTTTGGAGGCCGAATACGGTGAGCGCGGCGCATAGGGTGTAGTTTCACGGAAAGGTGGGTCTTCAGGGCTGAGTGAGCCAAAGACTTCATCGGTTGAAACATGGTGAAAACGCTTTCCTGTGAAGTTCCCTTTCCAGACAAGCCGGGCGGCCTCTAGAAGCGTGAACGTGCCGACCACGTTTGTCTGAATGAAGGGAGCTGGACCGAGAATAGAGCGGTCGACGTGGCTCTCGGCAGCAAAATGGACAATCGTGTCAATTGCATATTCTCGTAACAGATGCTCAACCAGGGCAGCATCACAAATATCGCCATGGATGAAGATGTGACGGGATTCGTCCGGCAACTCTCGCAGGTTTTCCAAACTTCCTGCGTAGGTCAGGGCATCGAGGGTTACGATGCGGACATTCGGTTCAGCCTGGAGCAAATAGCGGACGAAATTTGAGCCGATGAATCCGGCACCGCCGGTGACAAGAACATTTTCCATCAAGTCTCCTGTCGAGCCAAAAATTTTATGAGTTCACTCGTCGATGTCAATCTTTAAGGCAAAGCTGCGAAGATGACCGAATCGGCGCTTGGCTTTCTCGCTTTGTTTTGGTGATCGGTCCATCTTATCGATGAACATCCTCCCTCTTTGCGCGTTGGCGTCTTCGCATTGGAATTTTGTTCTTTCCGTTGACCCTTTCATACACAAGGCATTTTCAGATGGCTCTGTTGTGAAAGGCTAAACTCTCAATGAGTGCCTTTGTGAGGCGGCGTAGCCGCCAAAGCAATTTGCTGCGATCCGGGAGGCTGCTTCCGCCATGCTTCGCTCGGGGCGGGCACTGCGCTCGCAGTGATACAACAACCAATGCTTGCAACAGAGCATTTCCAGATCGTCGAACGTTACAACAGGTTAAATCACCTTTCAGAAATGGAACTCTTGGATTGCTGCCACCACCCGTTCCTGTTCTTCCTGAGTCAAACTGTTGTGGAAAGGTAGACGCAAGAGTTGGTCGCTGACGCGCTCGGTGACGGGGCAATCACCCTCCTTTCCGCCAAAGCGCCGGCCCATGTTCGAAAGGTGTAGTGGCAGGTAGTGGAAGACGCTCACAATGCCGCGCGCACGCAAATGTGCAATGAGGCGTTGCCGGATTTCGAGCGTGGGAACGAGCAGGTAGAACATATGATACGCCTGTTCGACATGCGCCGGGACGTGCGGCAACTGCACCTCGTGGGCCTGCGCCCAGTCGTGTAAGGCGGCGTAGTAGAACTCCCACACCCGCTTGCGGTGGGATTGAATCTTCTCGCGCTGTTCGAGTTGGCCGTAAAGATAGGCGGCAAGAATGTCAGAAGGTAAGTATGAAGAGCCGATATCCACCCAGGTGTATTTGTCCACCTGGCCGCGGAAGAAGCGACTGCGGTTGGTGCCTTTCTCGCGCAAAATCTCGGCGCGCTCGATGAGCGCCGGGTCGTTGATGAGCAGCGCCCCGCCCTCGCCGCAGGAAAAGTTCTTCGTTTCGTGGAAGGATTGTGCTCCCAAAATGCCGAATGTACCGAGGTATTTTCCCTTATATTTGCCGAATAAGCCGTGCGCGTTGTCTTCCACAACAGCAACGTTGTGCTGGCGAGCAATTTCCAGGATGGCGTCCATCTCGCAGCCAACGCCGGCATAATGGACGGGGACAATCGCTTTCGTGCGCGGCGTCAGGAGCGCTTCGAGGCGGCTTTCGTCCAGGTTGAGCGTGTCGGGGCGGATGTCGGCGAAGACCGGCCGCGCCCCGCGCAGGACAAAGGCGTTGACGGTGGAAACGAAGGTGAAGGAGGGGATGATGACCTCGTCGCCGGGCTGAATGTCGAGCAGGAGTGCCATCATCTCGAGCGCATGGGTGCAGGAGGTTGTGAGAAGGACGCGTGGCACGCCCAGTTCGGCTTCGAGCAGGGCGGCGGCCTTCTTGGTGAACGGGCCATCGCCGGAGTGGTGGCCGCTGCAAATCGCCTCGGTGACGTATTCCATCTCCCGGCCGACAGGAGCAGGGCGGTTGAAGGGGATAGGATTTAAACTAGGTTGGCTCATTTATCAAACCACTTGTGAAACGTATAAAATGAACTATGGGGGACAAATCCCACCCGTATCCAGGAGATTTGCGAAGCAAGGTTGGTAATCTGGGTCGAAATAACCATTCCCTGCAGCCCCCTCTCTTTGCACCAGTGCAGGCCGGCAATCAGGAGCGCTTGCCCGATTCCCTGTCCCTGCATGGATGGTAGGACAGCGTACAAGCGGCCATCGGCCTCGCTTTCTGAGATACGTTTGAGAGTCAGAAAACCGGCTGTTTGACCAGAGACCTCGGCCAACAAAACACAATCGGCCATATCTGCTTGGCGGCAGGAACGCTCGGCCCAGTCCACGTAGAGGGCGTCGCAGGCGGCGCGGTCGAGGCGAGGGTCGGCGTGGTAATGGCTATCGTAGCCGCGAAAGGCCTGACGGGCAATCTCACCTACCGCCGGGGCATCAGCTTCGAGTGCCGGGCGGATGGTCACAGGGCGTGGCTCGGGCAGGAGCGGACGGTTCAGATCGCGGCGAAAGTAAACCAGCGTGTCGGTCAAAAAGAAGCCGTGTCGTTCCAGCGTCTGGGCAAGAGACAGGTCTTTCGTTTCACAGCGTGCCATCAGCAGTTGCACCCCTTCCTGCTTGCAGAAATCCAGAACGTCAGGCAAAGTTTCCAGCGTGACTTGGGGGGCGCGGGCAACGCGTACCCCGAAGCGGCTGCTGTCCAATGGGGAAAGCGCGGCGGGGGCAGACCCAGAACCTGCTTCAGTCATCGCTTTGCTCCGAGAGTGACAGGCCGATGGTCTCGCGCGTCACGCTGGGCGGACGTCCCATCAGCCGGAAGTACATGCGCGCCAGGTATTCGCCGAAGATTCCGATAGCAAAGAGTTGCACTCCTGAAAACAGTGCGATGATGGAAGCTAGGA
>JANWWB010000276.1 GCA_025056515.1 Anaerolineales bacterium | reverse complement strand
CCGGAGCCGGCCGGCGGAAATTCTGCGGCAAGGGAACTACCCAAGAAGAGGCCGATGGGCGCCAGCAATCCGCTCATCGTGCGGTATATCATCACATTCCGAAAGGTCATGCTCACAAACAGCATGGAACCAAATGTTGCCGCCAGAAGGAGCACGAGCGCAACTTGACGTTTTTCCTTCGTTATCAAGGCTAGTGCCGATCCAAATACAATCAGCAGATGGCTATATGCCCAGCCAAGCTTAGGAAGGGTCGTGTACCACATGAGCACACCGAGAGAGTACAATAAGCTGGCTGGGCTTATCTGTCCCACTTGGAGATGTCCAATCGGCAAGCGCAACGACCAGAGCAAGTATGGCATCCAGGATAACAACATTCCTGCACCAATCCCGAGAAGGCGCTTCAATTCCTTGGGATGGAGATACCAGGCCATCGCCAATGCCCCAATTCCGTAGGCCGGGCCAACCAAGTGCGTGTAGGTCAGCAATCCGCAAGTGGCAAACAATCCAAGCCAGCGCGCTTCGACTGCAAAATCGGCAGCTAACAAAAATAGAAACGTGAGCAAACTATATTGCTTAGCGTCCTGGGCCGGCCAGATTAAACCCGGAAAGAAGGCAATAAACACAGAGGCGAATGCCATCTCTTTGCCTGAGAAGCTTAGGCGTTTCATCATTCGCCAGGCAAGCCATAACGTCCCCATACCGCAGAGCAAGGCAGGTAGTCGCAGCGACCATAGCTCGCGGCTGAGCCAGACGAATGGTCGCAAGATGATTTCCCACAGCATGTTGCCGGAGAACTCGGACCGGTTATGCAACATCTCCCAAAAGGGCAAAGAAGCGCGATAGAGGGGAACGGCTTCGTCAAACCAAATCGCTGAACGGGTGTAGCCGGCGGCGCGCAGGATTGCCCCTGCCAGCAGGACAAGCGCCGCAAAGGCTTCCCCTGCTGAGGAAACGCGAGGTGGTAATCGGTCACTCAATTGTTTAAGCAGAGTTTTCATCTACCGACCTGATACAGTTTTGAGAAAACGGTCCTTGTCGCTACTGCCGGGGGGATACTCCTCGGCTGAAAGTTGAAGAAGCCGCCAAAAGTGGCTCATGACCCAGCTTGTGGCCTGCTTGGGCAATCTTCCAAGTCATGAGCTGGGGACTTCAGTCCTCTGGCGGGTGGGTTCAAGAAAGGTTCAAGGATCTCGAGTGTTCACTTTCGGACGAATAGCACGCTCAACGAGTCTTCATAGACCAGCTGCCAGGCGTCCGATTGGCGCATGGCGTAGGCCAGCCCACTTTCCGGCTCGATGAGGGCTAGGTGCACATTCGCTTTTTCCAGCTTCGTTTCCCAGCCTGGCAGGGCCGCGTAGAGCCGCAGGTATTCGTAGATGAATTCATCGCCGTAGACGTCTGCCCGTCCGTCGATATAGACTGGATAGTCGGGATACAGTTTCCAGATGAGATAGCCGCCCCAGCCATAGGTGTTGTAGAGCTGGCCCTTGGGACGATTTTCGCTAATCCATGCTACTGCGCCCTGTGGATAGGTTTTGGATTCGGTCAAAGGTTGTTCTTGGAGGACGAACACAAAACGCAGACCGACGGCCAGCAGGGCCAGTCCCAGCAGAAACGGATTCAGCCAACGGGCAAAGCGCGGCGGGCCAGAGACCTCGTTTCTGCCCTCCGTTAGCGCAGCGAGCTGTGCGGCGAGGAGAGGCACTGCCGTCAGCGCAAACAGGGGGACATGACGCATGGAGCGGAGCGCTGCAAAACCGAAAAAGACGGCCAGCAGGACGCCGGTCAGAGGAACGGGGCGGCGGGCCAACATCGGCGCAGCGATGAGGGCGAGTATCAATACGGCTAGAGGCATCCATTCTAGCTGGTGAAAATTCGGCGAGAACCATTCCTGGATGAATTGCATCATCGAGGGACTGGTAAGCGTTTCAAACGGGTATAGGAGAATGCGCCATCCATGGGGATTCAACAGCGTCGCAAGCCCAGAGAGCAGGAGAGCTGCGAGTAGAAACATCCCTCGTTTGACTGAGTGGCGTTCGCGGCGCCTGAAAGATAACGCAAGCTTTAAGCCCTCGCCGACGAAATAGATTCCTATCAGGACTAAGCCGAGGAAATAGCCGGCGTGTAAGTTGACCCAAAGCATCATCAGAAGGGGAAGAGGTAGCAGCCATGACCATCGGCCTTGCTCTGAGAAACGGTCGAGCAGATATAGAAAGATCGCCGTGAGGAAGAGCGAAATCATTTGTGGCCGGACGCCCCAAGTCGGCGCGGAAGCCAGGGCGGCTAACAAGAGCACAAATCCGGCCACATACGGCCTCCCTGGGCTGTGGAGGTACACAAGCCCGTAGGCTGCAGTCATCAAGAGCGAGAAGGTGAGGATGAGTAAACCGTAACCCCCGACTTGATAGAGCCGAAAGAAGAGCAGTTCGCTCAGCCATTCATGCGCCGTCCAGGGCCGACCAGAGACAGTAAAAGAAAAGGGGTCGGTGCGAGGAATTTCTCCTGTCTCGGCAATCAGTTGACCGGTGCGCAGATGCCACCAGAAATCCGGATCGGCTACCGGACGCAAGGTCATGGCAAAGAGGCCGAGAAAAAGCAAAAACGAGAAAAGCAGACGAGGGGATTGCATAGGCCGATTTTAATCGCAAATTCCTGTGCCGAAACAACAGCACAGGAATTTTTGAGAGAGAGCGGGTGATGGGATTCGAACCCACGACATTTTGCTTGGGAAGCAAACGTTCTACCGTTTGAACTACACCCGCACGCAGCGCTATATTATACTAGAATTTCTTTTGGAATACAAAATTTTGTTCCGAAACCTCCGAAACACTCGCTCCGCGTCTCGGTAGTGAACAAACGCGTCGACCGTACTTATGCCCGAACCTCAATTTGGTTGGAGGAGCAAACCAAGCTGCGGGCACATGGGAGTCTCTACTTTGCAGCCAACTTGTTCAGGCTTGCCGATTGAGTAAGAAATCTACGAGTTCAAAGAGGGCTTCTGCCACGTCCTCATGGGGTTCGGCCAGCCGAAGGGATTGCAAAGCTAGGTCGGTCATTTGGTCAACCACTTGTTGGGTGTAGAGACGTGCTCCTTCGCGGGTCAGCGTCTCGGCCAGAGTGGGGACTTCTCCGGCTTGGATGGGGCCTTGTGCCCAACGCCGAGCAAACTCTCCTCCTTTCTGCAGGCCGTATAGGATAGGTAGAGACTTCTTACCCGCCACCAGGTCAGATTCGGCAGATTTTCCGGTCAGCGCGGAATCGCCCCAGATGCCCAACAGGTCGTCTTGCGCTTGGAAGGCTAAGCCGAGGTAGTGGCCGAAATCTCGATAGGCTAATTGATGTTCTTCGTCTGCACCGCCGAGCAAGGCTCCCAGGGCGCAGCATGTGGAAAGCAGAGCGGCTGTTTTGCCGCTGACCATGACCCAGTAGTCTTCTAGGTGCAAGTCGCTCCGATTTTCATAGGCGATGTCGAGAAATTGACCGCGCGTCAAATCCAAGCAGGCGCTCTGGAGCATTTGACCGGCTTGTAGGATCGTTTCGGGCAGGAAGGCAGGTGAGAGGTCGAGAATCGCCAGATTCGCCAGGACGAAAAGCGCATCGCCGACATTGATGGCTTGAGGGACTCCCCATTGCTTCCAGATGGTTGGACGGCCGCGGCGCAGGTCAGAATTGTCTTGAATGTCATCGTGAACAAGCGAGAAATTGTGAACCAATTCGACGGCGGCAGCTGCAGGTAGCGCAGGTTGCCAAGGCGCACTACAGGAGGCTGTCGTCAGTAGCACCAACAAGGGGCGAATCCGTTTGCCTTGCGCTTCAGGACCAGCTCCCTGACCGCTCCAGCCCATGTGATAGGTGAGCATCTCGTAAAAAGGGCGTGTGCGGGCTTCATCTAAGCGGGCAATTTGCCGTTTGAGTTCGTCTTCGATAGCAGGTAGGAAGATGGCAGTGGCATGTTTGAGATCCATAGTCCTATTCCACCTAGTTTTGTTTGACAAGTTTTCCGGCTTGGAGGCTGGATAAGTTGGCCGCACCACAAGCAAACATGGTGACCTCAAGTTGTTTTTTTGTCAGGAGCAGGGTTTCGATGACCGTTTCGGTAGAGGCCACTGCGGCTTTCAGGAAAGGACCGGCCATGCCACCCAGGGTCGCGCCTAGGGCGATCGATTTGGCCAGGTCAATCCCGTCTCGTAGGCCTCCGCTGGCGAAGATGGTCATGCCCGGAGCGGCCTGTTTGACCATCAGGATGCTCTCGGCGGTGGGGATACCCCAACCGATGAAAGCCGCTGCTAAGTGACGGGTGAATTCATCCGGAGCACGATGCATTTCTACCTGTGACCAAGAGGTCCCGCCGGCTCCGGCAACGTCAATCGCCGCTACGCCGCATTCGACCAGCAGGCGCGCGGTGCGTTCTGAGATGCCCCATCCGACTTCTTTCACAATTACGGGAACTTCAAGTTTCTTGCAAATCTCTTCTATCTTGGAAGCCAGGTTGGCAAAGTTGGTATTCCCCCCGGCCTGCACCGCTTCTTGCAGAGGATTGAGATGTAAAATGAGCGCATCTGCCTGAATCATATCGACTGCGCGTCGACAGTGCTCTATACCATATCCGTAGTTCAGTTGGACGGCTCCTAGGTTGGCAAAGAGCAAAATACTCGGTGCCACCTCGCGGGTGATGGAAAACGTCTTGGCTAGTTCGGGATGTTCGATAGCGGCGCGCTGACTGCCTACCCCCATGGCCACGCCGACCTCTTGGGCGGCCTCGGCCAAGCGCCGGTTGATAACACTGGCGTCTTCGGTCCCGCCGGTCATGGAAGAGAGGAGAATCGGCGCTGCCAGCCGTTTGCCGAATAAGTTCAGCGAAGTATCTATCGTTGCCAAGTCTAATTCCGGTAGCGCTTCGTGAAGAAAATGGTAACGCTCCAATCCGTTGGTCAATGCTGAACGGACATCTTCTTCCAAATTGATGCGAATATGCTCAGATTTGCGTCGGTCAATCGGGGAAACTTTTGTCATAGGTGGGTGTTCCTTGTATTGAATTATAACGGCGAAACGGGTACAATTACCCCAGAACATTTCACAGGAGGCTCAAATGGCAGATGCATTTGAACAAGTTCGGGATATCATTGTTGATTTGTTGGGCGTAGCACCGGAAGAAGTGACCCCCGAAGCCCGTTTTCGCGAAGATCTGAAAGCTGATTCGCTTGATTTGGTCGAATTGATTATGACGTTCGAAGAAAAATTCGGCGTTCAGATTTCGGACGAAGACGCCCAAAAAATCACCACGGTCGGTCAGGCGGTGGAGTACGTGAGCCAGTTCCTGAAAGAGTAAAAGCCAATCGCTGATGTTTGTTGCTAGCTTGCTACAGCGAGAGAGACCAGGATGTGGGGAGATACCTGGTCTCTCTTCTTTCCTTTTACTCACCGATGCCCGTGAGGTCCTGGTGCTTTGGCGTTCCGTGTCTTGTTTGAGGTTGATTAGGAAAAAGCAAGGTTTTGCATTGATGTTATTTGAGCAAATCGGGAATTTCTTCGGGATGGCGCGCGACTTTGACACCGACGGCTTGGAGCGCCCGAATTTTATCGGCGGCTGTGCCTGAGCCTCCCTCGATAATCGCTCCAGCATGCCCCATGCGCTTGCCGGGCGGCGCAGTCTGGCCAGCAATAAAGGCGACGACTGGCTTGCTCATGTGCTTGGCGATGAACTGTGCTGCCTTTTCCTCGTCTGTGCCGCCGATTTCGCCGATGAGTACCACCTTTTCGGTCTGGGGGTCGTCTTCGAACATTTCCAGACAATCGATGAAGTTAGTCCCGTTGATCGGGTCGCCGCCGATGCCAACACACGTGCTAGCACCCATGCCAACCTGTTTCAGAGCGTAGAGCACTTCATAGGTCAAGGTGCCAGAGCGGGAGACGATGCCGATATTGCCCGGAATGGCAATATTGCCAGGGATGATGCCGACTTTGGCCTCGCCAGGCGTGAGGATGCCGGGACAATTTGGCCCGAGCAAACGGACGCTTTTTTGGTCTAAATACTCGCGCACACGCATCATATCTTGTACGGGGATTCCTTCGGTGATGCAGACGATGAAAGGAATGCCGGCGTCTGCGGCTTCGTAAATGGCGTCTGGGGCAAAGCGCGCCGAGACGAAGATAACCGAGGCGTTTGCGCCGGTGGCCTCCACAGCCGACTTGCACGTGTCGAAGACCGGCACTTTGCCATCCAAGACCCATTCACCGCCCTTGCCGGGGGTGACGCCAGCAACGACTTTTGTGCCATAGGCCAGCATTTGTCCGGCGTGGAACAGCCCTTCGTGACCGGTAATGCCCTGCACCAGCAGACGGGTGTTTTTGTCAACCAAGATACTCATGATGCCTCCTTGATTATGCGCTCGCCGCAGCGGCTACTGCTTTACGGGCGGCGTCTGCTAACGTTTCTGCGGTAATCATATTGGCATCGGCTAGCAGCTTGCGCCCTTCTTCAGCATTGGTGCCAACCAAGCGGACGACCATCGGTACACTCGGCTTGACTTCTTCGAGCGCGGTCAAGATGCCTTTGGCCACTTCATCGCAGCGGGTGATTCCGCCGAAGATGTTGAACAAGACGGCTTTAACGTTCTTATCCGCGAGGATGATACGTAGGGCCGCGGCGACTTTTTCGGCGCTGGCACCGCCGCCGATATCCAGGAAGTTCGCCGGTTCGCCGCCGAAGAGTTTGACGATGTCCATCGTGGTCATCGCCAAACCGGCGCCGTTGACCATGCAACCGATGTTTCCATCCAGTTTGATAAACGAAAGGTCGTATTTGCGTGCTTCCGTTTCGGCAGGGGCTTCTTCGTCGACGTCGCGCAGCTGGGCTAGGTCGGGATGGCGGAAGAGCGCGTTATCATCCAGCAACATCTTGCCATCAAGTGCCATCAGGCTCTTTTCACGGGTGATGACCAGGGGATTGATTTCGGCTAAGGTCGCATCGCATTCCACGTAAGCGCGATAGAGGCCGTGGCAGATGGCACTGAATTGCTTCCAATATTCTTTGGGCAGGTCGATGCCGATAGCCAGGTCACGCGTCTGGTAATCGCGCAGGCCGAGCAGGGGGTCAATGTGGACTTTGATGATCTTCTCCGGGTTGGTGCGGGCGACTTCTTCAATGTCCACGCCGCCAGCGGCGGAGGCCATAAAGACCGGTCGGCGGGCGGCGCGGTCATTGGTGATGCCGAGGTAGATTTCCTGTTCGATGTTCGCCGCTGGGTCCACCAACACTTTGCGCACCGGTAACCCTTTGATTTCCATCCCCAGGATCTGGGTGGCGACTTCTTCGGCTTCTTTGGGGGACTTGGCCAGACGGATGCCGCCCGCTTTCCCCCGCCCGCCGACCAACACCTGGGATTTAATCACGACCGGCACTCCTAATTCTTCGGCAATTTGCCGCGCTTCCATGGCGGTCGAGGCCACTCGCCCCTTCGGTATCGGGATGCCATAACGGGCAAAGATTTCTTTCGATTGGTATTCGTGGAGTTTCATGGGTATATTCTCCCTAACAGGATTGAAGGAACGACCCTCGACAAGCCGTTCCGTAAATAAAATACCGAGGCGGCATTATATCACTGCGCTTGGGTTCTGTTATCTGCCATTCGTAACATCCTGATCAGAAGTTATTCCCCTTATAGCGGCTTAGGGCAGGCGGAAACGAGACAGGACGTTGTTGCCGGCGTCGCTGATCCAAACGCGCCCGAGGGTGTCCACAGCAACGCCGCTCGCCAGGCCGAAACGCCCTGCGCCGAAACCGCGATCGCCCCAGCCCCGCACGAAGATCCCCTCGGTGGTGAACTGCAAGATGCGCCCGGCTTCTGGGTCGGTCACCAGCAGGGTCCCCTGTGGGCCAAGGGCCAGGAAGGGTTTGTTTTCCAAGGTGTCTCCATACCAGGCCTGGACTTCCCACACTCGAATCGCCGCCCAAGTTTGGCCGCCATCGGGTGACTCGAAGACTTGGATGCGTTGGTTCCAAGTGTCGGCCACATAGACGCGCCCAAGGTCATCTACAGCGATCCCAACTGGCTCATCGAGCTGACCCGGCGCCATGCCTCCCCCGCCGAATTGAGAAAGAAAGTTGCCATCGGCATCATAGATGACGACCCGTTTGTTGCCCGTATCGGCGACATAGACCCGCCCTTGGCGGTCGATCGCAATCCCGCGCGGCCCCCATAGCTCGTAGCCGTTGCCCAAACTGACATGATAGTTGGGTGTGCCCCACATTCCAACTGGCTGGCCTTGGGCGGTGAATTTTTGCACGCGATGATTCCAAGTATCCAGCACATACACGTAGCTCCCATCCGGCGAGACGGCCACGTCCCAGGGCTGATTGAAGGTCCCGGCAGGCGCTTGGTTGGTCATGACGTCGCCAAAACTTCCCCATTGGTTCAAAAATGTCCCATCGGCGGCGAAATGCTGAATGCGATGGTTGTTCGTATCGGCGACGTACAGGCTGCCATCCGGCGCAATTGCCATCCCATGGGGCGCAGCGAACTGACCGGCTTCTGGGCCGCTCGAACCGATGGTCAGCTCCGGCAGGAGCGAGATCATCCCGGCTTCGTAGGGGTCGGGTCTTATCTCGGCTTGTTGTAACAGGTTGTATTCCCAGACTTTCTTGAGCGTTTCTTTCTGTACGTACAGCCGCATGCCTTTGGATGGTTGCCAACGTGCGAAGGTGAGATTGGGGTTGTTAGTCAGCGCAGAATAACGGGTGAAATCTCGCTTCCACCAAATATCGAAGATGGCTGCTCGCCACGGGCGTTCGAACAGAGCCTGACGCAACCTTGGCCAGGTCAGCTTGAAGTAATCCTGGTTCGGCCAGACCATGCGCTGATACTCAAAGTGGTAATACGCGTCGCCGAACAGAGCTTCAGCCTGGTCGTAGTTTTGTGGGTCAACCAGGACAACCGGCGCTTGGGAGAGACTCTTGTCCATTTCATAGAACGGTTCGGCGTTGGGGAAATTGCGCAAGTACCATTTGAGCGGCCAGGACACGCCCTGCACTTCGGTGCTGGCGTCGTAGCGGATGATCAGTTCATTGAAGCCGCCGGTTGTGCGCCGCGAGATGAGGTCAAGTTGTGCGATGACTTCTTTGACGCCGCGCGCCCCATGGGCGTAGACGAGGTATTCGCCGGCCCAGTCGTAATTCACGTAAGCGGCGCGGAAGGCGGTACGGGCGGTGACCAGGCTTAATAAGCCGAAAAGTATCAAGATGCCCAAGCGGGGCAATGCTCCGGCCGGCCAATTGGCGGTCAAGAAGTAGAGGCCGACGGCGCTCCCCAGGGCGATGGTCGTCCAGAAGAGGAAGCGACCGGTTGCAATCAGCTCAGCCTGGCTCTTGCCCTGGAAGGGGGGAAACGCTCCGAGAGCCTGAAACAGCATTGCGGTCAGGGCGAGCAGGAGCACTCCGAGCAAGAGCGTTGCCCAAAGGCCGTGGCGTGACCAGACCTCGCGCCAAGGCACTGTCTCAATCAGGCGGTTCAATCCCCAGGCGGTGAGTAGAATCATCGGCCAAGCGATGTGCACCGTCAGCCAGGGCATTTTTTCCCCGGCGATGGTATAAGCGGCCAGGCTGGAGAACGACCACCAGACGAGCAGGGCGAAGACCGGCGAAGAAGCAGGGGCATCTGCGGCATTGGAAGCCGCTGTCTTGTGCGAGGCACTGCGCAGGCCGAGGGCGAGCGCAAGCAGGCTTCCTAGCGCCGGCAGGAACTCGTAGAGCGGAATCTGGATGAGCAGGTAGTAGTACCAGGGTTGACCACCGCGCTCGACACCATGCTGCTCAAGCCAATAGCCGAGCGAGCCAACTACGCCGGTCGCCAAGCCGGCCGGGTTGGTGAAGATGGTGGTGTAGAAGAAGATGTAAATCCCCCAGAACAGCGCCGCATGCAGCAAGAAACGGCGCGCATCCCAGAGCAAGCCCACGCCAAGGGCGATTAACGTCAGCGCTGAGACCACCAAGGCGGTCCGTGCCGGCGCTTGGGCAAAGATGGCCGGCAAGTTCCACCCCGGCCAGGTGAACTGATATTCGAGCGGATTCCACCCCAGCCAGTGAGCTGGAAACGCGCTCAAGTGTGGTAGGACGAGCGTACCGAGCAGGATCAGCAGATCAAACGCCCGCTCTTGGCGCAGCCAGGTGGAGAGAGTCTGCCAATTTTGCAGAACACCCTTTTGCCGGAGCAGGTGCAGCACCAAGAGCGCCGCCAGGAAGAGCAGCGCTTGAGCAGTGTAGATGAAAGACGTCTCTTTGGCGGTGAAGTGTAAGACGGTCGCCAGTGTGAGCAAGAGCAGATAGCGGTTGTGGCCGGTCTCGAGATAGCGCAGGATAGCGTAGAGGGTCAGAACGCCGAAGAGAGCGACAAAAGCTTCGTTGCGGGCGTAGCGCCCATAGTAAAGCATATAGGGTGAGATAAGCAGCAAAAAGGCCGCTAAGAGCGTTCCGGCGCGGCCGAGGTAGAGTCGCCATTTCCAGATCAAAGCGATGGTTAGGATGCTGGCAAGCGCATGTGGAATACGGGCCACAAAGTCGTTGGCTTCGAAGAGAAAGAACAGCAAGGCAATCAGGTGAAATTGGAGTGGCCCATGAGAGAGCGGTGTGTGGAAGTACCCTTGACCCTGGCTCAGTAGGTAGGAATAGTAGACGTGGATGCTTTCATCATGGCTGATGACGCGCGTTCCAAGGTCATAGAAGCGTGTCAGCACAGCTAAGATGAGGAGCAGGGCAAAGAGGACTTTCTCCAAAGAGAGGGAGAGAGGGGGAAGAGATTGTTGAAACCAGGAAGAGATGCGGGTAGAGGTCATAGCGTCACGGATGATGAGGGGATGGAATAGAGAAAGCCCGACCAAACCCGGCCTAGCCAGGCGAAGTTGGGTCAAGCGAAGGATGTTTGGGCGTGTGTGTGGCCAGTTGTCCACAACCTGCTTGAATCTCGATGCCGCGTCTCAGACGGATGGTGCAGGGGATGCCGGCCTGTTCCAGGATGGCTTTGAAGCGCTCGGCGCGTTCTCGGCCGCTTGCTTTGCCGCCGTAGCCGTGCGTTGGATTGAGCGGGATGGCGTT
>JANWWB010000262.1 GCA_025056515.1 Anaerolineales bacterium | reverse complement strand
GATAATCTTCCAACAAGGAACCATGCGCTGTGAGCCATGCCTGAACTGCGCCTTTGAGAATGAAGCCGGCTTCGCGCTCGTCTAGGATTTGGAAGCGTTCGTCCAAACCGGCAAGAGCAGGACGTTCGCGGACGATATCGTGTGCCAAGCCGTGTAGGGTACGGACGCGATACTTATAGAGTACTTGAATGCGGTCAGGGAAGAAGGAACGAATGCGCGTCTCGAAGTTTTCTACTGCAGAGTTAACTAGGGTGACAATCAGTACTTCCTGGTCTTCGGCCAACAGGCCGCGGGCAATGATTTCAGCCGCTAGCGCACTCAGCGTGAAGGTCTTTCCCGATCCGGGCACGGCGGCAATTCCCATCTTGCCGCCACAATAGCGCAAGATTTCGAGCTGAGAGGGACGAAAATGGAAAGAGGAGAGCATGCCTTCACCTAAGACAAAAAAACAAAACAACCTTTGAGATACGTAGCGCAGGAATAGATTTTTGGGAAAAATGACAAAACACCTATGCAACAATGGTTTGTAAGAAGCTGGAGCTGTTTGATGTTGTCCCAATAATATACCTAGGCAATATACCTGGGCAGGCCTAGGCCAAACGTTTTGTGCGATTGTGGCCTAAATTGTGCTATACTCTCTGTGCTTACCATCTCACTTTGGAGGGCTGGGATGAACGCTCAGACACTCGCTGAATTTCCCTTTTTCCACGATATTTCACCTGAAGTGCTTGAGCAGCTGGCTGAAGCATCTGTGGAACAGACCTTGGCGGCAGGCGAGGTTATTTTCCGCGAAGGGCAGAGCGCCAATCAATTGCACTTTCTCCTTTCGGGCGAAATTGCTCTGCGAGTGGCAATTATGACCAAACCGACTAGTGTCACGGTTTCTTATGTCAACCAGCCGTATCAGTGCTTTGGCTGGTCAGGATTGGTACCACCACATTATTATACGGCGACAGCCTATTGTGAGACCGAGTGCAAGATTTTAGCCATCCCGGCCGAGGTCGTGCGACAAGCGCTGGAGGCGCATCCGCGAGATGGTTTCAAGATTATGCAACGGATTGCCGAACTGATTTCCTATCGTTTGCGCAACAGCCGTGATGCTCTGCTGAAGACGCTCTAAAAAGAGGAGCAGATTTCACGTCCTTGGTGGCTTACTGCGAGATTTGGGAGGTGCGCGATTCGTAATCCCGGTCATGGTTGCCAAGCGCGGTCTTCGGGCAGGGAATTGCCACCATCAATGATCAGCAGTTGGCCGGTTAGATACGACGCGCCTGGGTCGGCTAGAAAGCGGATGGCAAAAGCCACCTCTGCGGGCGTGCCGGAACGTTTCATAGGGGTCAGGAGGCCGGCGCGGGCTTCGCTTGCAAGCTGGGAATCGGTTGCAATCCACCCCGGAGCAACGGCGTTAACCGTGATACCATCGGCAGCCGTCTCTAGGGCGCAGGCGCGGGTGTAGCCCCACATCCCGGCTTTGGCAGCATGGTAGGCAGCGTCCCCGACAAAGGCTTGCACCGGGCCGCTCGTGGAAGCGACATTGACGATACGCCCGTATTTTTGCGCTCGCATCAGCGGTAGTACGGCGCGCGTGACCAAGAAACAAGTGGTCAGGTTGCGTTCGAGGGAACGGTGCCATGCTTCGAGGGGGATGTCGTCCACTCGGAACTCGAATTGTTCTTCTCCGACAACGGTCATACCAGCGTTGTTGACGCAAATTTCCAGATGCCCAAACGATTGGCGGATGTCTGTTAGGATAGCCTCGACCGCTTCTGGGCGTGTCAGATCGGCGACATAACCGCGGGCTGAGATTCCTTCGCCAGCAAGTTCGGCGGCGCGAGCGTGAATGCGCTCGGTCGTGCTGACCAGTAGGACAGTTGCGCCATCCTGACCGAGTAGGCGAGCGGTGGCAAAACCAATCCCGTTCGGGCTGCCTGCACCCGTGACCAGGGCAATCTGACCTTGTAGGGGAGTCATACGGCGTTCTACTGTTGTAATAGTTTTTGAAAAGCGCGCAGTAAACCACCGCGCTGCTCAAAACCAGTCTCGCCTAACGTCGCTAGCCCCAAGTAGACCGCTTGCTGGCAGCGCAGCAATAAGCCGGCAACCAGACGGGTTAAGGCGTCCTTAGCGGCGTTCGTTTCATCGGCGTCTGTCCAAACCCGATTGGGAGACTCTTGCATCCAACG
>JANWWB010000248.1 GCA_025056515.1 Anaerolineales bacterium | reverse complement strand
GGTGAATTTCCCTGACCGTTTGGTCTATGCTTCCATTTGGGAGCTGCGCGTTGGACGTGTCCCTCTGTATTTGCTAGATACCGATTTGGATGAAAATTCACCCGCCGACCGTAAATTGACCGCGCGGCTCTACTGGTCGGATATCGATTTGCGGATTGCGCAAGAGGTTTTGCTTGGTATAGGTGGCGTGCGGGCTATCCGGGCGCTAGGGTATCAACCCTCGGTTTGGCACATGAACGAAGGACATGCAGCCTTCTTGATTCTCGAGCGGGCGCGTGAACTTGTGGCACAAGGCGTCCCCTTTGAGCAGGCGCTCGAGCAGATACGACGCAATAACGTGTTCACGACGCATACACCCGTACCGGCGGGGAACGATGAATTCCCGCTTTGGCTGATTGACAAACACCTTTCGAATTATTGGCAAGAACTGGGTATCAGCCGCGACCAGTTCATCGACCTTGCGCGCAACCGTCAGCCTTGGGGAGAGACCTTCAGTATGCCCATCTTGGCCTTGCGCCATTCGGATGGTCGTAATGCGGTTTCTGAATTGCATGGACGCGTCACCCGCCGGATGTGGCACTTCCTTTGGCCCGATCATGCCGAAGAAGACGTGCCCATTATCTCTGTAACCAACGGCGTGCATCTTTCCACCTGGATGGCGCGGCGTATGCGCTTGTTGCTTGACCGGTATCTCGGTCCTGATTGGTTGGAACATTTGGATGAACCTGCTCTGTGGACTCGAATCGAACAAATCCCCGACCAAGCCTTGTGGGAAGTCCGTCTCCATCTGAAGCGGAAGCTGGTTTTTTATGCTCTGGAACGAACGCGCCAACGCTGGATGAAAGGGGGGTATCACCCCGTTCAGGCGATTGCTTCAGGAGCTATGCTCGACCCGTATGTATTGACCATTGGCTTTGCGCGTCGTTTTGCTACCTACAAGCGTGCGAATTTGGTTTTTCATGATTTAGATCGCCTTCTCAAAATTATCAATCGTCCCAATCGTCCCGTCCAGATTATCTTTGCCGGCAAGGCCCATCCGGCGGATGAACCCGGCAAGCTTCTGATTCAAGAAGTGTACCGCATTGTCAAACGCGCTGAAAATGGGGGACGGTTGGTCTTTTTGGAAGACTATGACCTGAACTTGGCGCGCTATCTGGTTCAGGGTGTGGATGTCTGGATGAACAATCCACGTCGGCCGAACGAGGCCTCGGGCACGTCGGGTATGAAGGCGGCGATGAACGGCGTGCTTAACTTCTCGGTGATGGATGGTTGGTGGCGTGAAGCGTACAACGGTCAGAACGGCTGGGCTATCGGCGAAGATGTGGATCTCGATCCAAGTGTGCAAGATGAAGCTGATGCCGCAAGCCTCTATGATGTTCTTGAACAAGAGATCATACCCCTCTATTATGGTGACCGGAATGCCGACAATGTGCCGGTGAAGTGGGTTGCCAAAATCAAAGAGTCGATGCGCACGATTGCTCCTTATTTCAGCACACGACGTATGGTCAAAGAATATGTCGAGCGTTTATACATGCCGGCTAGCCAGTAACTGCGCCGCAAACACTCTAGGATGGACCGAGTAGTGCGAGAGAGCCTCTCGCACTACTCTTTCGATGACTCTGTCTTTGGAGGTTAGTATGTTCGATGTTTTTCTCTCCCCCGCCGCCTGGCTAGGGGCTTTGGGAATCTTTGCTCTGCGTGTCAGCGATATGACCTTTGACACGCTGCGTTTGCTCTTTGTGGTGCGAGGCAAAAAGCTTATTGCATGGGTTTTGGGTTTTTGTCAATCGGTTATCTTTGTCATCGCCATTACTTCGGTCTTGCAGAATTTGGATAATCCCTTGAATGTCATTGGCTATGCTGCCGGGTTTGCGACCGGGAATGTGGTTGGGATGATTATCGAAGAACGCTTGGCAATTGGTTACGTCAAATTGAGCATTGTCAGTTCTGGGCGTGGCCCGATGTTGGCCGAAACTCTCCGTTGCGCTGGCTTTGCTGTGACTGAAATCCCCGCTCGCGGTCGGGATGGCGTGGTAAGCATGTTGAGTGTCTCTGTGCGGCGCAAGGATGTCGAACAAGTTGAAGAAATCGTCCGCCAACAGGATGGCAATGCTTTTATGATTGCCGAAGATGTGCGCCCGGTGCGGCGCGGCTTTTGGAGGGCCTAGCTGGATATCACCCAGGAGAAAAACAGGACGGGTGCTCAAGCCCGTCCTGTTGTGTTTCTTGTCTCTGTTCTTTAGAACAGAAACTGGCCGTTCTTGTAGATGATTTCCCCGTCAAGGAGAATTTCTGCATCTTCTTTCATGCCGCAAATCATATCCCAGTGGATGATGCTACGGTTCTTTGAACCAGTTTCGGGATAGCCGGCGCCAAGTGCTAGGTGGAAAGAACCACCGATTTTTTCATCAAACAAAATGTTATGCGAAAAGCGGTCAATTTCGTAGTTCAAGCCGATAGCAAATTCACCGACATAACGAGCGCCTGGGTCGGTTTCCAACATTTCCAGCAAGAGGGCTTGATTCTTGTCGGCACGGGCACTGGATACTTTGCCGTTGACAAAGGTCAGTTCGACACCTTCAACCATCACGCCATTGTATATCGCAGGATAGTTGAAGCGAACCCAACCATTGACCGAATCTTCAACTGGACCCGTATAGATTTCGCCATCTGGCATGTTGTTTTGCCCGGCGCCATTCATGAATTTGCGTCCCTTAATAGAGAGCGAGAGGTCAACATTTGGCCCCTGGAGAACAACTCGATCATGTCCTTCAAGGCGTTGAATGATGCGTTTCTGAGTTTCTTCTACCTGTTTCCAAAAAGCGATGGGGTCTTCTTGGTCGGCGTGGCAGGCGCGATAGACAAAGTCTTCAAACTCACGTAAACTGCTCTCGGCCTCGATGGCGTAGCCTATAGTTGGGAAAAGCGTGGTAACCCATTTGAAAGAGCGATCGGCGCCGCGACGCATTTGTGCTTCCAAGATAGGCGCCATCGCTTTTTGTCGAAGTTTTTGTTTTTCGGGACTCACGCCCGAGAGAGCGCGCGGGTTAACCGCCGAGTGGATGCGAATGCGACTCTCAAATTGCTCGTAGGCAAGTTTGTGAAAAATGGGGGTGGCTTGTAGCTGTGCTTCACCGGCTGTACGGAACAAAATTTCCTCTTGATTGGAGGTGCTCAATAAGAGGTAAGGCTCGCCACCATGCCGCAGAATCTCTTCGTAGAGTTTCTCGACCAAAGGTTCGGCTGCAATCGTAGCTTCAATAGCTACTCGATCGCCGGGTTGGATTTGTGCCGAATGTTCTACCAGAATTTTTGCCAGACGTTCAATACGCGGATCGGTCATTTTGTCTCCTGCATGTTCTTGTCCAAAAGAACCTTATCGTTTGTGTCCAAGAGTGTACTGTCTCAAGGGGTTCTTAGAAGGTGTAGAACTGTTTGTGAAAATTATATCATTCCCTTGCTTCGCAGATGACCATCTGCTCTCGTTCTGCGCCTACTGAAACGAAACGCACCGGAACACCGCAGAGCGTTGCAATACGTTCCACATAGTTTCGTGCTGCTGGCGGCAGGTCAGTCCAGCGTCGGCAATGCGAGACAGGTTCATCCCAGCCAGGCAAGTCTTCGTAAATCGGACGATAGCGCTCTAGGTTGAGAGGGCCCAATGGAAGATTTTCCAAGCGACGGTTGTCCTCTTCGTAGGCTACGCACAGACGAATCGGATGGATGCCGGTGAGGATATCGAGTTTGGTCACGGCGATCTCATGAAAGCCGTTGATGCAAGCAGCATAACGTAGAAGGACGCCATCCAGCCATCCGACGCGGCGCGGTCGCCCGGTGGTTGTGCCGTATTCATCCCAAGGATTAGCGCCGCTCCCGCGCAAACGTTCGGCCAATTCGCCGCCGATCTCCGTGGGAAACGGCCCGGCCCCCACGCGGGTTTGAAACGCTTTGACAACGCCAAGGGTACAAGCAGATGCAACAGCATGCAGGCCTAATCCCAAGCCGGTTAGCGCTCCGGCCGCAATCGTATGCGAGGACGTGACATAGGGATAGGTGCCAAAATCAATATCGAGGAGTGTGCCTTGAGCCCCTTCTGCCAAGACACTTTTGCCACTTTGCAGCGCAAGGTTGAGTTCTAAGGAGACATCGGTGATGTAATCTTTGAGCACTTGGGCGTAGGACAAGTATTCACTGAGGATAGCGCCAGGCTCTAACGTTGGAGCGCCGAGAAATGCCAGGGTGCGGTTGGCTTCGTCTAGGTGACGTTCCAACCGCGCCGAAAAGTCCGGCGCCAGCAAATCACCGAGGCGCAGACCGCGACGCGCAGCGCGATCGGTATAAGCTGGCCCAATGCCGCGCCCAGTTGTTCCTAGACTAGCACTCCCGCGCGCCCGTTCGAAGGCGCTATCCAACGCTCGATGTGCTGGGGTAATCAGATGAGCAAATGCTGAAATGCGCAAGCGCTTTGGCGAGATTTCAATTCCTACGCTGCGCAACATTTCCATTTCTCCCAGTAAGGTTTTTGGGTTGATCACCATCCCGTTCCCTAGAACGGCGATTGTTTCGGGGTGGATAATGCCCGAAGGGATGAGATGGAGTTTGTAAATTTGTCCACCCACAGTGACGGTGTGACCGGCGTTATCCCCGCCATTGTACCTGGCGACATAATCGGCTTGGGCTGCGAACCAATCGACAATCCGGCCTTTTCCTTCATCGCCCCATTGTGCGCCGACAATGATTTGTAAAGCCATGGTTCTCTCCTTCAGTCTGAACAAGAGATGTCAACCTTTCACTTTTCATTATACTGCCGGAGCATAGGGGTTGTCAGCCATTTGATCTGCGATGGTCATGATTTCTGTATTTGCTCCTGCAGATAAGACATGCATTTTGCCATATCCACAAATGGCACAATCGCTGCTTTCTAGCCGTTTTTCTCTTCCTCAATCAGGATGGCTAGGATAAGGGTAGAGGATGACAACAAGAAATACGAGGACCATGGTTCAGAATGACTTTCCTGCTATGGCCTCACGGAGTAAGGTGCCACAAGAGCCGTTTTCTGCACAACCTTTTTGCCGATCGTGGTGCAAGAGATGATCCTTCATTGTTTTATCTCAAACAGAGGGTATTGTATCGCTGCAAGGCGGCGCATTCACCGAAGCGGCCTCCCAACTTCTTCGGACGAATTCGTTGTCGAGCGCGAGGCCAGGGCTTTGCTGTCTAAGGCCTATAAGGACGCAAGCATTTTGAGTTTTCCAGGCCTTTGGAATAGAGCAATCTTTCAGCACCTTCTTAATTCTGAGTTTTGTGCTCCACTTGGAAATCCTGGTGAGAATTGCTAGACCTAGGCAAAAAAGTGAAATGAAACTCGGACATGAATTCGGACACCAAGAGGTAAGAGGAGCCTCACGACCGGTGTAGTTCTGTCTCAACGTACGAATATCAGCAGGAGGCTCCTCATGAAAAAGAGAACGTCTTTGCAGAAAAATGTATTTCGGGCAACCTTCGGTGCAAGAAGGG
>JANWWB010000227.1 GCA_025056515.1 Anaerolineales bacterium | reverse complement strand
GATGAACGCCGGCAAGGTCAAAGTGCTCTTTGTGCATGGCGTTAATCCACTCTTTGAATTTCCTGCGGCCCTGGGCTTTGCTTCAGCTCTAGCCAAGGTGCCGTTGGTCATCTCCTTTGCTTCGTTTCCGGACGAGACTGCCGCCCAGGCCGATTTTATCTTCCCTGACCATACCCCGCTTGAATCGTGGGGCTATCAGTTTGCCACTCCTGCTGCCGATCGGCCTGTGCTCTCCGGTTCTCAGCCGGTGGTGGTTCCCTTCTACAACACACGCGCGACAGCCGATGTCTTGTTGGCGGCGGTTCAGGCGATTGGCGGAAAATTGGCCGAGGCGCTCCCCTACAAGGATGAAGTTGAGTTCTTGCAAGCAGCTGTGCTCAACCTGGTGAACGAGGCGGGTGGCTTCTTTACGGCTCCGGAAATCAAGACCTTCTGGTCACAGTGGCAACAATTCGGCGGATGGTGGCCAGCAGAGGCCTCACTCGTTGCACCGACAGCTTCGTCTCTAATCCGCCGCCTGCTCCCGCCAGAAGCGCAAACCCTCGGCGAAGGCGAGTTCTATCTGCATGTCTATCCTTCTCCTATCCTAGGCGATGGTTCGTTGGCCAATCGTCCCTGGCTTCAGGAGACTCCTGATCCGATGACGACTGTGATGTGGGGTTCCTGGGTGGAAATCCATCCCAAGACAGCTGAAGAACTCGGCCTGCACAACGACGATGTAGTGCGAGTGGTTTCACCATACGGCGTTGTCGAAGCCTCGGTGTACAAATATCCGGCTATTCGACCGGATGTGATTGCGCTTCCCTTTGGGCAGGGGCATGAAGCCCTGGGGCGCTACGCGGCTGGTCGCGGGTTCAACCCCGCTCGCCTACTGGGAGCACAGAGCAACGCTGCTGGAGATTTGGTTTTCTCCGGAATCAAGGTCAAAATCGAAAAGACGGGCAAGAAGCGTCAATTGGCGCGTAAGGAAGGCATTTTAGGCGTTTATGGTGAGGAGCACTCATGACCGAGTACAAGATTCCTGAATTCAGCGCAAATTGGGCCGAAGAGGATAAGGGCAAATGGGGTCTGGTGGTCGACCAAGACCTATGCACCGGCTGCCAAGCGTGCGTGACGGCTTGTGCCATGGAGAATAATATCCCCTGGGTGGGAGAGGCGGACGCCGCGTATGGACGCGCCATGCATTGGATTCGCATCGAACGTTTCTGGGAAGGCGAGTATCCCAACGTGCGAGCGACTCCGTTTCAGCCGGTGATGTGTCAGCAATGTGGCGAAGCGCCTTGCGAGCCGGTCTGCCCGGTCTTTGCCTCGGTGCATAGCCAAGTGGAAAAGATCAATATCCAGGTCTATAATCGCTGTGTGGGGACTCGGTTCTGCGCGAATAACTGTCCCTACATTGCTCGCACGTTCAACTGGCGAGATTATGAGCGCCCTGAACCGCTTCCCAATCAACTCAATCCCGATGTGACCGTGCGCCGCCGCGGTGTCATGGAAAAATGCACGTTCTGCATCCAGCGCATTAAACGTGCAGAAGATCGCGCCAAGGCTGAAGGTCGAGAAGTGTATGACGGTGAAATTGAACCTGCTTGTGTACAAGCCTGCCCAGCTGAGGCGCTCACCTTTGGGCGAATCGATGACCCGGAAAGCCAGGTCAGTAAGAAAGCCAAGAGCGGCCGCGGTGTGAAATTGCTCGAAGATCTCGGAACAGTACCGCGCGTCACGTATCTCAAGGGAGGGGCGTAATGAGCGAACAAAAGACTCTGTACTCTCCATCTTCTTCTGTTGCTCATTCTGGCGACGACGAGCTCGAACATCTGCGCCGAGAACATCTCATGCTCGACCCGCGTCCGCGCGGCGAGATGAATGCCATGGTCATGGAGGCCATGCTGACCACTTCGTGGAAGTTCAAACTGGTTTTTGCCTTCATGGCGCTCGTGGTAATAGTATGTCTATTTGGTGTTTGGGGCTACCTGATTGCTGAGGGTATTGGCGTTGCTGGTCTGACGAACCCAGTCTATTGGGGCATCTTTCTGGTCAATACTGTCTTTTGGATCGGCATTAGTCATGCTGGGACCTTCGTTTCGGCTTTGCTGCGGGTCTTCAAGGCAGAGTTTCGACGCCCCTTCACTCGGGCTGCGGAGCTGCTGACCACCTTTGGTCTGGTGCAGGCCGGCTTGAGCATTTTCTTCCACATGGGGCGCGTTTGGGTTTCGTATTGGCTGTTCCCGTACCCGAATGAACGCCAGTTATGGCCGAACTTTCACTCAGCACTTTCGTGGGACTTTCTGGCCATCAATACCTATTTGCTGGCCTCAACCATGTACTTGTTTTTGCCGCTCATCCCTGATTTGGCGATGGCGCGCGACCGCTCGACCGGCTGGCGCAAGGTGTTTTATCGCATTCTTTCCCTGGGTTTCCGAGGGACGGAAGGCGAATGGACGCATCTACGCATTGCTATGAATATCTTTGCTTTTGCCATTTTGCCGGTTATGTTCAGCGTTCACACCATCGTTTCTTGGGACTTTGCAACGGCGATGCGCCCGGGCTGGAATTCGACCATCTTTGGCCCCTATTTTGTGATCGGCGCGTTGCAATCCGGCCTTGCAGCGGTAGCGATGGTGCTGGTCATTGTGCGCTCCACCATGAAGCACATGACATACTTTATCCGAGAAGAAGTCTTCGACGCCCTAGGGAAACTGATGCTGGTTATCTCGATGGCTTGGGCGTATTTCTTCTTCAATGATTACATGGTGCAGTGGTACGGCGGCGATCAATTCACCGAAAAGTTGCTCCACTTCCATGAAGCCGGCCCGCTTGGCTGGATGTGGTTTGCCATGCTTATTTTCAACGTCGCCATTCCCTGGCTAACGCTCTGGAATCGCAAAATCCGCCGTAATCCCTGGGCACTTTTTGCTATTGGCTTGGGCGTGAACGTTGCAATGTGGTTGGAGCGTTATATTATCATCCCTCTCTCCCTGACGATTAACTTCATGCCTTTCACATGGCGGATGTATGTCCCCGGCGTAGAAGTGCCCCTGGGCATTGGCACCTTGGCCTTCTTCATTTTGCTCTACATGGCTGCCAGCAAGCTTATCCCGCTTGTTCCGGTTTGGGAAGTGCAAGAAGGTCAACTTGCGCATACCGTGCGACGTGTTGGGAAGGAAGTGGTCGTTAGCGTGGCGGAAATGGAATAGGAGGCTAGCATGAGCGAAATCGTTTCTCTCTTAGCCGTCTTTCCCGACATTGACCCTGCGGCTCAGGCGGTGGATGAACTCCGTCGCTGCGGTTTGGAGGATGGAGATATTAACGTGATTTCTGGCATCCCGGTCACCGAAGCGATGCTGGGGCGGCCGCGTCAGTGGTCAAATGTACCACGCTTGGCGCTGGGAGGTGCTGTGGCGGGCTTTCTGATTGGCATGTTTTTTGCCTTTGGGACGCCTACGTTATACCCGATCTATGTCGGCGGTCAGCCGCTTTATCCAGGCGCACCAAGTGTGGTGGTGCTTTTTGAGATGACGATGCTGGGAATGCTGGTGGCGACCTTTCTGGGCGTCTTTTTGGACAGCCGTTTTCCTTCGTATCGTCCTAAAGAGTATGTCCCGCAAATCAGTGATGGAAAGGTTGCCATCCTCTTCCGATGTCCGATTGAAAAGCAAGAAAGAGCGATCCAGGCATTGTTTGCGCTGGGTGCCGAATCGATTCAGCCTGCGGAGGCGCAAGTCCTATGAGTCTCACCGACCGATTGTTGTTGATTGGCGCGGTGGCGCTATTGCTTTTTGGAATCGTGCTCCTATTCAGTTATGACATCATCAAGATTGACTGGATTTCCTTCATGGAGATTCAGCCGTCGTATAAACCTATGGAGAATCCTTTACCGGTGCCGGCGCTATCCGTTCCGATTGAAGGAGCTGCTTACATTCCCGGAATGGGTGCACCGGTCAACCCAATCCCGGCCGATGAAATCTCCCTGGCGCGCGGAGCACAACTGTATAATATCCATTGCTCTCACTGCCATGGCCTCACCGGTCAGGGCGATGGACCGATTGCGCCCTTTTTGGAAAAACGTAAGCCGGCTAATTTGACCTCCGATGTGGTCCAAAACAAGAGTGATGGAGCACTCTTTCTGGTGATCTCGAACGGAGTTCCAGGCAGCATGCCTGCCTTGAATGAGAATCTGACCGTGCGTGACCGCTGGGATGTGGTGAACTACATCCGTACCCTGAAACCCTAGCTACAGAGCAAAGGGTCAGGGTTGCACGTTCCACCGATGACACCAATGACACGCAAAGGTAGAACGCGAAAAGCCTCCGCCGCACCGGTCAAGTCGGGAGAGGAGATTATCCATCGTAGCGCAGTTGGTCTTTTTTCGGAGGGTGTTTTTCGGAAAAAGTGGATTTAAAACTCTGCTACTCTGTGCGTTTGTGGTGAAATTCAATCAGGTTGTGCCGTTGAAGCATAGATTTCTAGCAACACAGTGTGGTAGCGAATCGATGATTTTCGCTCCCTAGGAGATGAAAGCATGAGACGCGATTTTACTTTCTGGGTGCTTGTTCTGGTTTTTGGAATGCCGGTGCTCTTTGTCTTGTTCATTGCAGCGCTGAATTTCATCCCCTGTGGCTTTGCCATGGATTGCTCGCAGGTGGCCTTGCCGGAAATCATCCATACGCCTATCCCGACTCTCATCCCGGCCTCGATGCCAATTGTTCAGACGGGTGGTGCGGGGACAGGAGGAGCAAAATGTGCTGTCCCGGCAATGACCGTGCTGGAGGCGTGGGTCAATGCAGGCTATCCGGAAACGGATGCCTTTCAGTTCGTTGCGGCGAACGGCGCAACTTGTGAGGCTACCTTCGACGATGTGATGGTTTTGTTCAAAGAAGGCAATCTCTGGTATAGCGGTGCGCCGGCCTGCGTTACTTGTCATCACAGCAACATTACGGCCGCTGCAGCCAATCTCGATATGTCAAGCTACGCAGGCATCCTGGCAGGGTCAAGGCGTGCCTCGCCTGAGGCCAAAGGAAACGACATTCTGGGCGGCGGCGTCTGGTTGAATTCGATGCTGTATGAGGTGCTGACTCTGCCGAGCGGCAATCAACGTGCTATGCCGCTGGGGCGTCCACCGGGGGCTTTTCCCGAGGGTGGACCGGTGGTGCTCCTCGGCCAACAGGTGGTGACCCCGTAGTCAGATGGAATTGCCACATAATAAAAACAGGCGGAAGACGCCTGTTTTTGTTGTTGTAGATATAGGCTACTCAACCGTCACGCTCTTGGCTAAGTTCCTGGGTTGATCGACATCGAGGCCACGTAGAGCAGCGATATGGTAAGCCAGTAATTGAAGCGGAATGACGGTGATCACGGGCGAGAGCAACCAAGGCGTGGCGGGTATCGAAAGCACATGGTCGCAGAGAGGAGGGATAAGGTCATCGCCATCGGTTACAACGGCGATGACTTTGCCGCCGCGCGCCTTAGCTTGCTGAATCTGGCTGACCATCTTCTCGTACCATGGGTCGCGCGGCGCGAGGGCGACTACCGGCATTGTTTCGTCAATCAGCGCAATCGGGCCGTGCTTCATCTCGCCGGCGGGGTATCCTTCGGCGTGGATGTAGGAAATTTCTTTGAGCTTGAGCGCGCCTTCATAGGCAATCGGCATATTGATACCGCGTCCCAGGTAGAGACAGTTGCGAATATCTTTGAGGGCATGCGCAACCTTCTCGACATGCGGTTCACGCTCGAGAGTGCGGCTGACCAGGTCCGGGAGCAGACGCAGATCTGCGACCAGGGCGCGGCGGGTGGTCTCATCAAGGACCCCACGCAAGTCACCCAGGAGCACGGCCAATAGGTATTGGTCTACCAGAGGAGCGGTAAAGGCTTTGGTTGAGGCGACGCCGATTTCCGGTCCGGCTTGCATCGAAATCGAACCATCGGCGATGCGCATCGCCTGCGATCCGATCACGTTGACGATACTCCACAAGATGGCGCCTTTGCGCCGACCCTCTTCCATTGCGGCCAGGGTATCGGCGGTTTCACCGGATTGGGAAATCGCCAGAACCACCGTTCGCTCGTTCAAGATGGGGTCGCTATAGCGCAGTTCTGAACCGATCACGACTTCGGTCGGGATGCGCGCCAAGCGCTCGATAAGGTATTTACCAACCATGCCGGCGTAGGCCGCCGTTCCACAGCCGGTGATGACGATACGCTCAATGCGACGTGCCAAATCGGGAGTTAGGTTAAGTTCGGGCAAGCGGACGCGTCCGTTTTGGAAATCTACCCGCCCTGCCAACGTATCGGTGATGGAGCGCACTTGCTCGTGAATTTCCTTTTGCATGAAATGGCGGTATTCGCCTTTCTCGGCGGAGATTGCGTCCCAGGAAATAGTGTGAATCTGGGGCTTGACTTCTTCGCCTTCGAGCGTCTCGACGCGCACGCTTTCACGTCGGACGATGGCCATTTGGCGCGATTCTAGGAAGATCATGCGGCGGGTGTGCTCTAAAATGGCGGGGATGTCGCTGGCGATGAAGTTTTCTCCCTCGCCAAGGCCGACCACAACGCCCCCGGCGTTGCCGATCCGAGCACAAATCATCTTATCCGGTTCGTCGGCGGAGAGCAGGACGATACCGTGCGCGCCTTGAATCTGTTGAAAGGCACGACGGGCTGCTTCGGTCAGATCCAGGCCTGCAGAGAGATGATGCTCGACCAAGTGGACGATGATTTCACTATCGGTATCGGAATTGAATTCTACCCCTTCGGCGGCCAGTTCTTCGCGCAGCTCAAGAAAATTCTCAACAATCCCATTGTGGACGACGACCACGCGTCCCGTGGCGCCAATGTGGGGATGGGCGTTGCGCGCCGAAGGGGGGCCGTGAGTTGCCCAGCGAGTATGCCCAACCCCGGGCGATCCCTGAATCGGGTCGCTGTTAATGAGTTCGGTCAGACGTGAGAGTTTGCCGGCATCGCGCCGGATTTCGATTTTTCCATTTTGCAAGACGGCTAAGCCAGCCGAGTCATAACCACGATATTCCAGCCGCTTAAGACCGTTGAGCAGTATCGGTGTCGCATTGCGCGGACCGATGTACCCGACAATACCACACATCGTTCCCTCCGTCATAAGAAAACGTGATATGCCCAACGTACTCAAGGGTACGTACGGTCTTCACTTTGCCGCTATCTGCGCCTTTGCCAGCCCAGTCACCTGCGCCGGGTTGCTCGCAGACTTGCACCGGAGGGAAAGAACGGGGGGCGGCACTCCCCGGAGGGCATCCGCTGACCTTTCGATTTTCTCCCGAATGCTCGGGATTAGCTCTGCCACGCGGCAGAGAACCCTCCACCTCGTCAACTTTTCGTCGCATCGCCTGCTTGGCGGATAGCTCAGCTACCTTTTGAGCTGGCGGCTATCGTTCAGCTCGATAACGCGACCCAAAGTCCATGCGCTCTCTTTCCCGCTACATCGTAAGGTGCTTTTTGAATGTCAAAGCAAGCCGATTATACTCAAATTTTTCTCGAAAAAGCACTTGAGATGCTCTGAGACGCTGTGAGCACGGTACCGGAGATGACCTAACCTCTCACGCAGTTTCCCCGAACTAACCCTTGTCCACAGAGAGAAATGGTCCATGAAGGCGACTTGGCTGCCGAAAACAACAAAAATCCACTCAAAATTTCTCCTCTCTCTTGACGGAAGGTTCAATTCGGGGAGAGCAGCGAGATTGTTGGCAAAAAGTCTCTCTTTGGATGCGGTCATCAGGAAGCGGAGATGGAGCTGTATTTGTCCAATTTTTGTGAATTTAGTGTCTATTTCGGTTTACAGTTTGGCCAAATCTGTTGACGCTTCTCGTCCAGGCGTGCTATGATTAGCATGGCTTATTCTAACTGGAAGACGGTCAGATGCGTAAGAAGTTTTTCTCTCTTCATCTTCCTCGAAAAGAACGCGCACAGAGCTTCGTAGAGCTAATGCTTGTCGCCACGGTCTTGGCTTTCATGTTGGCGGCGGTGGTGGAATTCGGTTTCTTAATGAATAACTATATTGCTGTGCTCAACGCAGCGCGCGAAGCTGCCCGCTTTGCCTCGAACTCAGTGGCGATTTCGGAGACAGGCGCCAATATTCAAGAATTTTATGTGACGACCTCCATACGTGCTCTATCGGTCCTGTGTCCGAATGCTGCGAATTGCCCGATACGACTAACAGGTAGGAACCGAGACGATATTGTCATTTCCGTTTTAAGCATCAGCGGTGCAAGCTATGCGCGCTTTCCCGATTCGAATGGCTGGAGTTTGTGTGAGAATCACAATGACCAGTTATTTTTCCCTCCTTATCACCAGACACCGGTTGCCCTGCAAGACCAAAGTGCCTGGGAAAATTGCACAGTTCGTTCCAGCCAACTGACGCCTTCTAGGATTCTTTCTATCCTCGATCCCAATGCTCCTCCCTCTGGGGTGGTTTTAGTGGAAATTTTCTACAACTATCCGCAAGTGTTGGGCTTGCCACTTTTGGCCGATTTTGCCAACCCGATCCCGGTTTATATCTATAGCGCCATGCCGCTTTCTTCTGCTGAACCAACTGCAACTCCTTCACCGTAGCGTGGAGTTTTGCTATGAATCATGTAAAAAGTTTGTTCAAACAAACCGTAGGACGATTTGTTGGGTTGAAACAGGGCCGCTCAAAAGGCCAGATTTTCGTGATTGTAGCCTTGAGCTTGGTGGGTCTGATCGCCGTTGTTGGTCTGGCAATGGATGTGGGCCTAATGTTTATCGAGAATGCCCGCTTGCGCCGTGCGGTAGATGCGGCTGCATTGGCGGCGGCTTTACAATACCGTGAAGGCTATCGTCCTTCTGATTTAGCAATCGCTGCCTTGGAGATGATGGCTTTTAACGGAGTCAATGACCCAACGGCTATCCTCGAAGTATGCGATCCCTCGCTTCCCACTTATGTCCCGGGTTCGCCGGTTCCTCCTGATCCGGCCTTGCGTGTTTTCCATAGCGCCGATTTGTGTACCAATCCAAGACGCAAGTTGGTGCGCGTCATTGGAAACGGCACAGTGCAGTTGGTCTTTCTGCCGGTGATCGGACTCCAAAGTGTGCCGATTAGGGCTTCTGCGACTTCCGAGACGGCTTCTGTGGACCTGGTGCTGGTGATTGACACCTCCGAGTCGATGACATGGGGAGATGCAAATAACCCTGTGCCAATGTATAACCCCATGCGCGATCCAACTTACTGTAACTATTATGATGATGGCGATGGAATGCCGGGAGAATGTCATCCTTTTGAGGAGGTGAAGGAGGCGGCCGTTGAGTTCATTCGCCAGGCAATTTATTTTCCCTTTGACCGGGTTGCTGTGATTACTTTTGACAAGAATGCGGCAGTTCGCTTGGGATTTGCCGATATTGACTATGCTAATACCCCACCAGCTGTTATTGAATCAACCGTCATTAATACTATCAAAAACCTGCGCGTCTTTGAGGCGGAAGGAGTTTGCCCCCAAGGGCGGCCGTGCCGGAAATATCGCGCCGAGGACGGTGCTTTTGACCGCTTCTTATGCGGTGATGGTTGGCAATTTCCAAGCAATCCTTTTGACCCTTCTACCTTTACAGATAGCAACGATCCAAGTTTGTGCCCCTCAACCAATGTAGGTGCAGGAATGTTGTTGGCTGGCAACCAATTTGCTACGCCTCCGGTGCGACAGGATGCCCTATGGGCAGTTATTCTGTTGGGGGATGGTGCAGCCAACGGCGGGCAATGTCCACGTTCGACGTGGGGCTTTCAAGAGTATAACGGCGAATATATCGTCCTCTTCTGCCGCGATGGGTACGCTCATACACGACACTGCGCCGATCCTCACCCTGAGCGTAAAGCACGTTGCTTGAACGCAGGTGGTGTCTGGGATCCTGAGAACTATGATGCTGATGATTACGCT
>JANWWB010000205.1 GCA_025056515.1 Anaerolineales bacterium | reverse complement strand
GGCGCTGGTGACGCGGCAAACTGATTCAGTCCGAGCCACAGATCGAGCCACAGATTTCACAGAAGTAAGAAGTAAAGAAATACTCACAGAAGAGCCGATGCAGATCAGTCTTTGTCGCCAAGGTAAAAAATCGAAGACTTTGGTTTCAATCCAGAATGACACAGAGAGCAAAGCCGGCTCTGGATGTCTCTGAGGTTCATTCCAGATTGTCGTGGCAAATCCGCAAAGTGCTTTCGCTTGGAGAAGATGATGAACTGGCTTAAACGATTGTTTTTCGCTCCCCGACCGGCTACTCGTTTTTATACCTTTCAGGTACGGTGCAACCGATGCGGCGAAGCGCTCGAAGGGCGCATCGATTTATATAATGACCCTAGCCCGGAATACGAGGGTGAGCAAACCTATTACTTCTGTCGTAAAGTGCTGATTGGCGGTGGCCCTTGCTACCAGTCGGTTGAGGCCGAGTTCAAGTTGGATGAACATCGGCGGATCCTTGAACGTAGTGTACGAGGAGGACAATTTATCGAAGAGACAAGGGAAAAAACAGAAAATCTTGGATAAACTCTCATATAGTTTTTGCTTTTATCTGCTGGCTTTCTTCTTTTCCGGCTCTGACTGGATTCTGCCGATTCTGGAGGGGCGCAGCCTCGTCATGCTTGACCACCTTTGGCCAAGCCTGCTGGGCATGCTGCTTAGGAGGCAGAGGCCCGACCTTTGCAGCGCTTATCGTCAGCGCCTTGGTGGACGAAAAAGACGCTCCAGAACGGCTGTTCGCCGGTCTCTTTCGTCTGCGCATCGGCGCTCTTTGGTATGCAATTGCTTTCCTGGATATGCCTTATGGTCACACCGGCGTTGTTGGTCGGTTCTCTCTTTGGACAGTCGCTCCCGAAGCAAAAGGCTTTGCTTGGCTGGCGCTTTGACCACGCTTTCTGGGAATGCTCTTATGGGAAAAATCGGTCGGCGCAGCTTTGCCCTGCCTCACTTGTAAGAACGTCATAGCGACTTGACTATCGTTTCTGCTGATGGGCTTCCTGTGGGAATTTCGGCACCCGCCGCTTTTCCTCAATCCAGGAAACCCTGAGGCTTTCGCCGGCCCTGTTTATCCTCTTTAGCCTGGCAATGACCACCCTCTACACGTGGCTTTCTAACATATCCGCCAAGCCTAGCCTTTGTGAGCATTTCCATGCGATGTCTAACACGGTCGCGGCAGTGTTGCTGGAGGGCGGGGTATTTGTTCTAAGTGCTCGTGCAGAGCTACTGCCGGATATACAGCCCACCCCGCCTGGCGCGCTAACGCCGAGCCAACTCCACGATGAGGATATCCAAGGCCAAATCAAGCGCAACTTGACCGGTTTTCACCTGCTCATCTATCTCCAGTAAGCGATGATAGAGCGTTTCCAACGCCGACAAGGGAAAGCGCTGTGCCTGTTCGGTAATTTTGGTGGCTACAAATTCGTGTACTCCGAGCCGCTGCTGGACCTCGCGTGCCCCTCCACCACCATCGAGAATCTCACGAGCCTGGAGCAGAAGACGAAATTGACGAATAATCATCCCCCATAACGCAAAGGAGTCTTCGCTTTGCAGAAGCTGATGAAGCATACGTTGCGCCAAACGCACCTGACGCGAGCCAATCGCATCCACCAGGGCAAAGACATCCCCTTGCGCGCTGACAATGCTGACCGTCTCGACATCAACCAAGGTCACCGGGCGGGTGAAGTTGACATAGGTGAGCAGTTTTGCGATTTCCTGCGCGGCAACGCGGGTATCGTCACCGACCATTTCGGTCAGTCGGACGGCTGCCGCAAGTTCCATTTGCCCACCTTGGCGTTTCGCCTCTTGCACAATCCAAGCCGGCATTTCCTTTAGGGTTGGGAGAAAGAAGGCTTCAGCCTTCAGGTCGCCCTTTGCAGCGCGACGTACAAGCCAATGTTTGCTTGCTTCGCGCGGCTCTACGAGTTCATGTAACACAATCACGGTTGTTGGCGGTGCCGTTAGAAGAAACTCCAAAAATTTCTCACGTTCGTCCGGGTTAGAGGTGCGGGCCGAGGGGTTAGCCAGGAACACCAGCCGCCGATCGGAGAGGAACGGCATCGTAT
>JANWWB010000145.1 GCA_025056515.1 Anaerolineales bacterium | reverse complement strand
AATTGATGAGCGCCTGGGGTGAACGGGTTTGAATAAAAATGCGCCCTGGCCCGGTCATCTCGATGACTAAGCCTTCGCCCGAAAGGAAAGTGGATTTCAGACCGCCGACCGCTCTCGGTCGTACTTGAATTGTGCTGTCGAAGGCAACCAAGTGTGACGAGTCGACCACATATCGCTCGCCTGGACGAATGGTTTTTTCGTAGATTGCCCCATACGAAGAGACAAGCAGCTTGCCACGTCCGCTGGCCTCCAGGATAGATAAGCCTTCACCGGCCATAAAAGATTTGCCGCTTATTTTGGCCTCTATCTGTACACCCTCTTCAGAGGCCATGAAGGAGCCGGATTGCACCATCAGCGTCTCGCCTTGCATTTCGATGAGAGCAATGTCGCCGGGCAGTTCTGGGGCCAGGGTCACTTCGCCGCCAGAGGGACCAGCCTTCCAGAAATTCTGAAAGAGAGACTCGCCGCCCAGTACAGCGCGACCAAGAGATTTGAGCAAGCCGCCTTCCATTTTCGTCTCAATCTCTACGCCTTCTGAAAAGCTGACCATGGCTCCTGGTTCGGCGCGAATACGTTCGTGAGGAGCCAAGCGGGCAATCGCTAGAGAATATGAGGGACGGTGCAGAATTTCAATTTGCATAGCATCCTCCTTTTTTGGAGATAAATTTTATCCGATTTGATAAGGGATGCAATCCCCCATTTGGATAGTTGTATACAGGACGCATAGGTCACAAGATTATTTTTATAAGGCTTTGCGATAGATCCGATAGCGCTTGTACACGCGCGCACCTATCCGATGTGCCAGTAAATAGGTATCGAGATTCTCTTCACCGGTCAACGACAAGTCCACCCAGCGATAACCTTTAGTGGCGGCGCGGCGCGCCATTTCGGCAAATAGCAAGACGCCTACACCGGTATCCCAGTACTCGGGCAGGACAGCAACACTTTTGATGGTCAGCGTTTTCGGTCGGAAGTGGGCATATTGCAGCAAGCGCAAATAATCCCAAGGATAGCGTAGACCGTTCAGGTGAATGAGCACTTCATTCATGTCAGGAATCCCGGGAAACCACCCCACCGTCTGCCCATTCACTTCGGCAAACAAGACCAGGTCGGGGTCAACAACTTTTAGGGCAGGTCGAATCATGGCCTCGATAGCTGTGCGAGTGTAGGGTGTGAAATCGGGAAAATGGGCTAGGGCACGGTTTTGGAGTTCCAGGATGCGGTCAATTTCGCCTTCCATGTCTTCAAGATTTCCGCTTCGTATGAGGATGTTCTTGCGTTGGCTAACCCGCTCGGCCAGGGCGAGTAAACGGCGAACCGGCGGTGTATCGAGATTGACCTCAATAAGATAAGCCAAGCCATCTTCACCGTATTTTTGAAAGCCATAGCGTTCGAAGAATTCCCGATAATACAGCGGGTTGTGACCACAATACGAGACCGGCGGGCGGTCACGTCCCTCGATGAGGATTCCGCGGCCATCCTCTCGGTCGAGATGGTATGGCCCATAGAGCGAGACCATGTGGCGAGCACGCGCCCACTCCGTGGCGTGGTTAAAGAGCGCCTCGGCTACGGCGTAATCCTGGATGCATTCGAAAAATCCAATCATACACTCCGCTCGTCCAAGCGCTTGTGTGCGCGTCCGGTCTTCAGCGCAGGCAATGGTTCCAACAGCTTGCCGACCTTGCCAAGCGATAAAGAATTCGGCGTAACCGTCTCGAAAAAACAGTCCGCGCTGCGGGTCAATCCTGGCGCGTCGTTCTGAAAGAAGAGGTGGAACCCAAAGGGGATCATTCCGATAAATCCGCCAAGGGAAAGTGAGAAAGGTTTCCCGTTCCCACCACGTTCGTACCGGTCGAATGCGAAGGGTCATTGGTTTCCTCCAAAAGAACAAAGAACCGTATGTGGTTCGTTAGATGGTCATCAGGACAATTGCTAGAAAGGCCAAGAAGACACCGCGTGCTTGGGCAGGCGTGAGCCGCTCGTGCAAAAAGAGCCGCGCCAGGAAAACGGTCGATGCTGGGTAGAGAGAGCCGAGGACGGCGGCAATATCCAGGCGTCCCACTTGGGCCGCAAGCACGTACAACCCGTTGCCGGTGACATCCAACAAACCGTTGAGCGCAATTAGCGGCCAGACTGACCGAGGTGGAAGGAAAGGCCGATGTGCAAAAGACATGTAGGTCAGCACGACCAGGATTCCGGCGGCTCGCGAAGTCACCATCGGCCAAAGAGCAGTTTGTTGGCTGCCGCGTTCCATGAAGATGAAATACAAGCCGAAGAAGATACCCGAAAGGAAGGCCGGCCCCAGGTCACGCCAGCGCACCTGCTTGTTTTGCTTCGCAGATCCATGGCTGGAAATGAGCCAGATGGCCGCTAAGGCCAGTCCGAAACCTGCTAAGTTTGGCAGTTCTGGAAGGCCTTCCCACCATAGGCCGACCACAATCGGCAAAGCTGCCGAGAGCAATGCCGAAATCGGCGCAGCCAGGCTGATTTGTCCAACCGCGAAAGCGTGATAAAGCAAGAGCAGGCCGGTCATGCCAACGGCGCCGGCCGCTGCGCTCCAAAGCAGGGCTGGCAGGTCTGGGCGAGGAGCGTCGGTAAGGATAGCTGCTACCAGCAGGTAAAACAGCCCCGCCCCACCACCAAAGAGAACAGCGCGCGGTGCATCGGTTTTGCGACTGACGATACCGCCGGTGAAATCGCCTGCGCCCCATACCAGGGCCGAGGCCAGGCCGTAGACGATGGTTAGCATAGCCCTTACTCCAGGATAAGATTGTCAATGAGGCGCGTCTGACCAATAAAGACCGCCATGGAGAGCAAGGCTTTGCCTTCCACCCACTCTAATTCCTCTAAGGTCTCAAAATCGGCACAGGAGACGTATTGCAGGCGCGCAAGCGGTTCGGATTCAATCACTTCTCGCATGATGCGACGCAGCGTTTCGGCTTCTCGCTCCCCCTGTTCGTAGGCAAATTTGGCCGCGTTCAGGGCGCGGAACAGGACCGTTGCGGCACGACGCTCCTCGGGATTGAGGTAGGTATTGCGACTAGACATGGCCACACCATCGGCTTCACGCACGGTCGGACAGACGACAATCTCAATCGGATAGTTCAGATCGCGCGTCATTTGTCGGATGACCGCAGCCTGCTGAGCGTCCTTTTGCCCAAAATAGGCTTTCTGTGGTTGGACGGCATTAAACAACTTGGCAACCACAGTGGTCACGCCGCGAAAATGCCCCGGCCGATGCGCTCCCTCCAGGGGAGCCGTGAGGCGTTCGACGATCACCCAGGTCTGGAAATCGGGCGGATACATGATCTCAGGCGTAGGTGTCCAGACCAAGTCTACACCGGCTGCCTGAAGCTGCGCAAAGTCGCGTGGTAGGTCGCGCGGATACTTTGCGAAGTCTTCGTGCGGACCAAACTGAGTGGGATTGACGAAAATGCTGACCACGACACTGGTACACTCCTGGCGGGCGCGTTCGACCAGCGAGATGTGTCCGGCATGCAGGTATCCCATCGTCGGGACAAATCCTACCGGTTCAGGCAACATAGCGCGCGCAGAGCGCAGTTCTTCAAGCGTGATGGCTGTTTTCATAAAAGCTCCAAAAGTTTCTGCGTTTTTAGTGGCTTAGTGGGCAACAATTTCTTTCGGCCAGGGTATCACTCTCCGTCACAAGCCTAGAAAAAAAAGTTGGCGTGCAAAGAGACTGCAAAGCTCGCGATCGCCACTTGACTTTTTGTTTGACATCACTACACTAATGATAACAGACAACTTTCCAGGAAAAGGAGATTTTAATATGCCTGCTCTCAACCGCGTCCAGTTAATCGGCAACCTGGGCAAGGACCCCGAAACTCGCTTCACCCCGACCGGGAAAAAAGTCACCACCTTCTCACTGGCAGTCAATAATCGTTGGAAGGATGCCGACGGCACTTTGAAAGAATACACCGATTGGGTGAATATCGAAGCTTGGGGCCGGCTAGGAGAAATTTGCCATCAGTATCTGCATAAAGGTAGTCTGGTCTACATTGAGGGCCGCCTGCGCACCGAGCGCTATGAAGAGAAGGGAGAAACGAAATATTACACCAAAGTCGTCGCACTCGGAATGCAGATGCTCGACCGCAAGCCAGAAGAAGAACCCGTAGTGACGATCGAGGAGGAACGCGGCGAGTACGAGGCGGAATCATAACTCAACTCGCTCCAGCCCCTCGCTCCCCTGGGTAGGGGGATGGAACAAGAAGAGAACAAACCCCGATTTGTATCACGCTCGGCCAAAGAGTGGCCTTGTGTCTCCCGTACGATTGATGAGACTGTAGGACAACTCGTATGGGTTGTC